>NZ_JBSGXB010000181.1:0-15464 GCF_053609185.1 Streptomyces sp. NPDC054956
GAGTACTTCTACCCCGGAGTTCCGGACTACGAGAAGTACACCGGCGCCGAGCCCGGCGACTCCAACATCTCCACCCTCCCCGCCGACCGGATGGCCCGTCAGCGGGCCAAGTGGTACCGCTGGCTGGGCGAGACCTCGCCGGACGGCGGCACGGTCGGCGCGTACGAGGGGGGCGGCTACTTCGTCACCGGGCTCAACAGGCCCACCGACAACTCGCTGATGCGGGTCCTGGGCAAGCCCTTCAACCTCCCCGGCGTCGAGTCGATGATCGCCGGCTTCTACAAGCACGCCAAGGGCGTCACCCCGCTCACCCCCACCGACCGCACGCTGCGGCGGCGCGACACCGCGAAGGTTTCCGTACCCCGGCTGACCGGCGCGGACGGCCGGCAGCTCGTGGTCCGCTGGTACCTCGACGGCCGCGAGCTGAAGGGTCTGGAGGGCCGGACCGAGGTTCCGGTCGGTGAGGTGCGGCTGAACGACTCCCGGACGCACAAGCTGTCGGTCACCGTCGAGGACCGCACCCCCTCGGTCCGCGATCCGAAGATCGCCCGCACGATGCGCTCGAGCGTCGACTGGAGCGTCCGCCGGTAGGTGTGGGCCCCGTGAGCCACGGGCCGGGGGCCGCCCCTCGTGGGCGGCCCCCACGGTGCGCTCCCCGACCGGAGCCCCGACCGGCGCGCGGGCCGGCACCCTGGCCTGCGGCGAGGCGAAGGACGGGACGGATAATGGCACGGTCCCGATGTGTGCCGATCCGAGAGACGAAGACGCGAATGATGCTGCGAGAAGGCCAGCGGGTGATGCTGGCGGCGGACACCAGGCTGACGGATTGGTTCGCGACGACGGAGGACCCCTCGGCCTCGGCGCGGACCGTCGCCGGGTCGCTGTCCCTGGCCGCGGGCACCGAGGGAACCGTCGTACGGGTGGTCCAGCACGACCACCAGAGCCCGGAGGCCCGCGAGTACGAGAGGCTCAAGTCGCTCCTCGACTCCTTCGGCCACGAGATGCCCGCGGAGAGCAAACGGCAGCTCGAGGAGAAGGTCGGCGGCCTGGAACCCGAGTGGATCGCGTACCAGGAGCAGCGCGACCGCGTGACGGTCCGGGTCCGCTTCGACAACGGATTCATCCTCGACGACGCGGACGAGGACGTCTTCACGCAGGCCTGACGGGACGCAGGGTCGGCCGTGCCGTGGTGCGCCAGCCAGTGGCCTCGTGGTCGACGAGCAGCGCGCCGGTGTCCGCGGCGATCTCCCGCACGGCCTGGCAGTACGCGCGAAGGGCCCACGCTGCTCCCGGCAGGCCCCGCGGAGGGTACGGGTCAGCTCGGTGCGGGGGAGGACGGCGGGCGCAGTGCTTCGAGCTTGCCTCCCGTCAGCAGGTAGACGGTGCCGTCGTGGACCGCGATGCCGGGGCGCCAGAGCCGGCGGCCCCTGCCGCCGTCGGGTCGTGGCGAGGACTTCCAGAGGAGGTCACCGTTCCCGGCGGCGAAGCAGTGCACGCTCCCGTCCGTGTTCGGGACGTAGACGCGGTTTCCGTCCAGGCACAGCGATCCGCCGGCGCTGGGATCCGAGGCCTCGGTGGGCAGCGTCTTGGCCGCCCATCTCCGCTTCCCGGTCCGGGAATCGACCGCCATCACCGTGCCGTCCGGATCCATTCCGTAGTAGGTGCCGTCCGACTCCAGGTAGACCGTGGTGCTGGGCAGGGTCGTCGCGATCGGCTCGTTCTTCCAGTCGCCGAGAACCAGGCTGCCGTCGGGCAGGCGGAACAGCACGGTGTCGGTGCCGAAGGCCAGCGGGGTCATGGAGGCCGGACGCCGGCTTCGCAGGACCTTGCCGTCCTTGGCCGAGAGCTCCCGCAGTTGCCGTCCTTCCGAGTTGGGCGCGTCCGTGAGGTGGAAGAGGAGGTCGTTGGTGGTGTACAGGCGGGTGCCGAAGCCTTGGTCCGGCAACTCCCATGCCCGCTGGCCGGTTTCCGCGTGCCAGGCGGTGAGGGCGCCCTTCGTGTTCGTCACCACGATCACGTCGGACGTCTTGATGCCGCCGGCGATCGCCTCGACGGAGCCGGGAGGAGTCGACCACACCGGTTCGCCGGTCGAGGCGTTGACCGCGACGAGGCGCCCCTTGTCCGGGGACGCCTGCGCCTCCTCGATGTAGTAGGCGAGCCGGCCCGAGCGCGAAAGGCCCAGGAGGTCTCCCTGGCGCGGGAGATCGCGGCCCCACAGCCGCTGACCGGTCTTGGTGTCGAACGCGGCCAACTGGCCCGTCGCCGGAGAGGAGGCGCACATCAGAACCGAGGCCGACGCGTAGCACGTGTGGATGTTCTGATCCTGCTGGCCCACCTCCTTCTGCCACAGCGCCCATCCGGTCGGCCGCAGGCCGGCCGTCCCCTCCACCGCCGCCACCGGCTTGACCGCCGGCGGGCTGGTGGACGAGCCGCCGGTCGCACCCGATCCGGTGGCGCCCGAGCGATCCCACAGTCCCGCCGCCCACGAGCCGATGCCGCCCGCCCCCGCCAGGGCGGCCGCGCCCGCGATGAGGGCGCCGCGCCGGGAGAGGGACCGGCGGGAGCGGCCCGGTGCGTCGGCAGCCGGGGAAGCCGCGCCAACCTCAGGAACCGCCGGAACCTCCGGAGCCTCCGGAACCGGGGCGAGCAGACGGGCACCCCAGTCCTCCTCCGGCGCCGACTTGAAGGCTTCGAGGAGCTCGTCGGGTGTGGGGCGGTCGACCGGTTCCTTCGCCAGACACCACTGGACGATCTCGCGGACCGTGCCCGACAACTCGCCCACCGCGGGCGGTTCGTGCACCACGTTGTAGGCGGTCAGGTAGTGCGACCCGGCGTCGAACGGCCCGTGGCCGGTCGTGGCGTAGACGAGGACCGCGCCGAGGGAGAAGACGTCGGACGGCTCCTTCACCCGGTGCGGCGCGGACAGTTGCTCGGGCGACATGTAGGGAGGGGTGCCCAGGATCGTGCCCGTGACGGTGAGGGTCTGGTGGTCGGCGGCCCGCGAGATCCCGAAGTCGATCACCCGCGGTCCTTCGTCGGTCAACAGGACGTTGTCCGGCTTGAGATCGCGGTGGACGACCCCGACCCGGTGCATGTCCCGCAAGGCCTCGACCAGTCCGACCGCCAGCCGCCTCAACGGAGCACCGGCGAGCGGCCCGCCGTCGCGCACCACGTCCCCCAGGGTCCGGGCGGGCGTGTACAGCGTGGCCATCCACGGCCGTTCCGCCTCCGGGTCGGCGTCCACGACCGGGGCCGTGAAGGCGCCGGAGACCCGCCGTGCCGCGGCCACCTCCTGGCGGAAACGGATCCGGAACTCCCGGTCGTCGGCGAAGCGCTGGTGGACGACCTTCACCGCGACCAGGCGCCCGGACTCGTCTCCCCGGGCCAGATAGACCGTCCCCATCCCGCCGGCGCCGAGCCGGTCCAGCAGCCGGTACCCGCCCACGGCGTCCGGATCCTCCTGGTGAAGTCCCACCCCACGCACCTCCTGGTCCCCCTGCCGCCTCACGCGGCTCAGGCCAGAGGTTAACGCCCTTCCTCCGGGTCGCCGTGAGGGGAGTGCGGTCTTTCCGCGGTGGCCGCCTTCCCTGGTCAGAGGCCCGGCATCAACTCGTGGGGCCGTGACGCGAGTCGAGGAGCCGCCACGCGGTGAGGGCGAGCCGGGCCCGCGTCAGTCCGGGGGGCCGGGTCAGTTCGATGCCCAGGGTCTTGGCGATCTGGTCGATGCGCCGGGCGACGCTGCTGTGGTGCAAGTGGAGGAGGTCGGCGGCCCGGCGCAGGGAGCCGGTCGCGCAGAAGGCCTCCAGGGTCTCCAGGTCCTCCGGGTCGCAGGCGATCGCGGCGACGGCGGCCACGTCCGCGTTCTCGCGCACGGACTCCTCGGGTATCTCGGCCAGCAGGGCCAGCGCGCCCAAGTCGGCGTAACGGACCACGGGTTCGCGCGGCCCGGTGAAGCGCAACGCGGTACGGGCCTGCCGCCAGGACCGGTCGGGGCTGTCGGAGGCTCCGATGCCCGCGCGCACGTCCGCCGGGAACCGGGCCGGGTCGACGGCGGTGGCCAGCAGTACGCCCACGTCGGCGAGGGGCGCCGCCTTGACCGTGCCGGCCGGGCAGACGAGGGCGCCGAGCCGGTCCAGCGCGAGCGGCGACCGTACGGCGACCGCGCGGACGGGCAGACCGGCGGCGAAACCCAGCAGCCGCAACGCCCGGGCCCTGGCCGCCTCGTCGCCGCCGGCGCTGATCGCCAGTTCCACGAGCGCGGGGTCGGCCATGGTGGTGCGGGCCGGGCCGTACTGCTCGGCGACGGCCGCCGCGGCGATGGCCAGCCGGTCCAGCAGCACCTCGTCGAGCTGGTTCGGCGGGCCGGGGCGCTCCAGCCACACCGCGCCGATCTCCTCCTCGTCGAGCGTGATCGGCGTGGTCGTGGACGCGGGCGCGGCCGGGGCGGCGGCCTGCTTGCCGTCGGGGAGGAAGCGGATCACCCGGCCCGTACCGTGGAGCCGGATCCCCGCCGCGCACTCGGCCAGGCCCGCGGAGGCCCGGGCGAGCGCCGGGAGGTCCACCCGACGGCGCATCAGCGTGTCGTAGAACCCGATGACGCGGATCGCGCCGTCGACGTACGAATCCAGTCCCGACAGCCGTACCGCCAGTGCCTCCATGGCAGCAAGGATAGGAGGAGGGGGCCGCGCCGATCGGCGCGTGATCGGGGCGGGACGCGCGACGGCTGGCGGACGACCCCGCGGGCGACGGCCCCGAGGATGGTCGTCATGGATCCCGAACTCGAAGCCTTCATCCCGTTCCTCCCGCAACTCGACCTGAACGACCCGGCCACCGCGCGCGAGGAGTTCGCCGCGCGGGCCACCGCGGCGCCGGCGCCGGACACCTCGGACATGGAGGTCGAGGACCGCGTCGTGTCCGCCGATCCGGACGTGGCGGTACGGGTCTACCGCCCGCACCGGGCACAGGGCGCCATCGTCTGGCTGCACGGCGGCGGCGGAGTCTTCGGCGACCTGGACACCGAGCATCCCTGGGCCGCCCGGGTCGCGGGCCTCTCCCGGGCGGTGGTCATCTCGGTGGGCTACCGCCTGGCGCCCGAGCACCCGTTCCCGGCCGCCCTCGACGACGCCTGTGCCGTACTGGCCTGGACGGCCGAGCACGCGGCCGAACTCGGCGTCGACCCGGCGCGGATAGCGGTCGGAGGCCACAGCGCCGGCGCGAACATCGCGGCCGCGGTGGCCTTGCGGACGCGCGACGAGGGGGGGCCGGCGATCCACTTCCAGCTGCTCAACCAGCCGGGACTGGACGACCGGCAGGAGACTTGGTCGGCGCGGAACTTCACCGACACGCCCTGGTTCGACCGCGGCAAGCTCTCCGCGGCGTGGCGGCACTACCTGGGCTCCCGGCCCGCGACACCGTACGCCGCCCCCGCGCGGGCCACCGATCTGTCCGGCCTGCCGCCCGCCTACATCGCCACCGCCGAGTTCTGCCCGAACCGGGACGAGGGCATCGCGTACGCGCTGGGCCTGATGCGGGCGGGCGTGTCGGTGGAACTCCACCAGTGGCCCGGCACCTTCCACGGATCGCAGGCGCTCCTGACCGCGGAGGTTTCGCAGCGGCAGAACGCCGAACTCGGCACGGTCCTGCGGCGCGCCCTCGCCGAGTGATGCGGTCCGGACGGTGCGACGCGGACGGTGGCCGGTGGTCTTCGGCCCCCGCCGCGCGGGTGGTTGACTGGCCCGCATGGACCTTGATCCCGAACTGAGCGTGGTACTGGCGACCTTGGAGGAGGAGGTGAGGGAGCCGCTCACCCCCGAGAACCTCGCCGCCCGGCAGGAGCAGGACGCCGCGGTCCGGCCCCGGCCGACGGTCGAGGAGCTCCGGGCCGACGGCCGCTTCGAGGTGGAGGAACTGCGCGTGCCGGGAGCGCCGGACGGGCCCGAGGTCACCCTCGTGAGCGCGCGGCCCGCCGGAATCACCGGCTCGCTGCCGCTGCTCTACTACATGCACGGCGGCGGAATGATCATGGGGAACGCGTGGTCGGTGGTTCCCCAGCTGCTGAGCGAATGGGCGCTCACGCTGGAGCTGGCCGTCGTCTCCGTCGAGTACCGGCTGGCACCGCAGGCCCCGTACCCCGGTCCGCTGGAGGACTGCTACGCCGGACTCGCCTGGGCGGCCGAGCACGCGGCCCGACTGGGCATCGACGCCGAGCGCATCGTCATCGGGGGCAAGAGCGCCGGCGGCGGACTCGCCGCCGCGCTCGCCCTGCTCACCCGCGACCGGGGCGGGCCCGCGCCGATCGGGCAACTGCTCCTGTGCCCGATGCTCGACGACCGCAACGACACCTACTCCAGCCACCAGATGGACGGCATCGACATCTGGGACCGGACCTCCAACGCCACCGCGTGGCAAGCCGTGCTGGGCGACCGGTACGGCGCCGCGGACCTGCCGCCCTACGCCGCTCCCGCCCGCGCCACGGACCTGTCCGGGCTGCCCCCGGCCTACATCGAGGTCGGGGCGGCCGAGACGTTCAGGGACGAGGACGTGGCCTACGCCGACGCGATCTGGCGGGCGGGCGGCCAGGCAGAACTCCACGTATGGCCCGGAGCCTTCCACGGCTTCGACAGCCTCGCCCCCGAGGCGGCCCTCAGCCAGGACGCCCGCAACGCCCGCTCCCGCTGGCTCCGCCGCATCCTCGGCGCGGCGGCCTGAAGGCTGACGACCGGTCTTCCGGGTGGACGCTCACCCGTGGGGCGCGGCGAGACCGTACTCCGGCAGTTCGATGTCACCGGCCTTGGCGAACTGCGCGGCGAGCAGGTTCCGCATCGGCCAGCGGGTCATCGACCGCATCGAGAAGTCGCGCAGCCGGATGCCGAGCCGGCCCGACGGGGCGTACCCGCAGGCTCCGCCGGGCGGCAGTTGCTGGGCCTGGGTCACGTACGGGCGCATCACCGTGTCGTAGCGCCGGAAGGCGACACCGTGGTCGCCCCCGGCTGCGGCGAGTTCACCGGCCAGGACGTAGGCGCCGACCAGGGCGAGGCTGGTCCCCAGGCCGGTCAGCGGGGTCGCGCAGTAGCCGGCGTCGCCGAGCAGCGCCACGCGGCCGCGCGACCAGCTGTCGAGGCGCACCTGGCCCATGGAGTCGAGGAAGAAGTCCGGGGCGGTGCGCATCGCCCGCAGCAGGCGCGGGGTTTCCCAGCCGACGTGGGCGAAGCGCCGGGCCACGAGCTCCTGTTGGGCGGCGACGTCGCGACGGTCGTGGGCGAGCGGTGGCGAGCGGAAGCTGAAGCCGGCCTTGATCTCGCCGGGGAGGCGGCCGGGCCGGGCGGAGACGACCAGGCCGCCGGGCGCGTTGTGCATCAGGAACCAGCCGTCGAGGTCCAGGTCGTCGAGGGCGGTGAACCAGGCCGTGTAGAGGTCGATCGGGTGGACGAAGTCCCGCTCGGGGCCGAAGGCCAGCGCGCGCACCACGGAGTGCGGCCCGTCCGCGCCGACGACGAGCGCGAACCGGCGCGGCGCGGCCTTCTCGAAGGTGACGGTGACCGCGTCCGCGTCCGCGTCCTGACGGATTCCGGTGACGGTGTCGTCGAAGAGGTACTCGGTGTCCGGCAGGGTGGCCTCGTACAGCAGACGGCCGAGGTCGCCGCGGAGGATCTCGATCTCGGAGACGATCCCCTCGCCGCCGAAGCTGTCGGCGGGCAGCCGGGCGGTGGTCCGGCCGGTGGTGTCGACGAGGGCGAGGCCGCGCTGGTCCACGCACTCCGCCCTGACCCGGTCCATCAGGCCCATCCGCTCGACCACGGTGCGGCCGGCGCCGCGCAGATCCACGGTCTGCCCGCCCGGCCGGGGTTCCGGCGCGCGCTCCACGATCGTGACGGCGAAGCCTCCCCTGCGTAGCCAGTACGCCAGCGCGGGCCCTGCGATGCCGGCGCCGCAGATGAGTATCTCGTTGTTCGGCATGATGCGAATGTACGTCGTACGCAAGGCGGCTTCAAGCGTGAAATGCCCATTCCTCGGGGAGTATTGGAGGATGCTGCACTAGTGCGGTGAAGCAGGGGAAGCGCTCGTCGGCGGGGATCGCCCGGCGTGGGCGGCTAAGATGGCGCCCATCCAGGTGCACTAGTGCGGAGGAGTGTCGGTGGGCGGACGGGCGGTACCGCGCTACAGCCAGATCGTCGCCGAGCTGCGGCAGCGGATCGAGACGGGCGAACTGGCGCCGGGCGATCGCGTGCCCTCGACCCGCGAGATCACCCGGCAGTGGGACGTGGCCATGGCGACCGCGACCAAGGTGCTCTCCGAACTGCGCCGCGAGGGCACGGTCCGCGCCGTCCCGGGCGTCGGGACGGTCGTGGCGGCCCGGAGCAGCCCGGCGCGGTCCGCCCGGCCCACTGCCGCCGCGGGCCCGGGCGGGCCGTCCGACGCGTCCTCGGCCCAGGCGGCGCTCACGCTCGAACGGATCGTCGGTGCCGCCGTCGCGGTCGCCGACATCGAGGGACTGGCCGGGGTCTCCATGCGCCGGGTGGCCGCCGAGCTGGGGATGGCCACCATGTCGCTGTACCGGCACGTGGCCGACAAGGACGACCTGCTGACGCGGATGATGGACCGCGTCATGGCGGAGCACCCGCTGCCCGACGACCCCCCGGAGGGCTGGCGCGAGGCGGTCGAACTGGCGGCCCGGCGGCTCTGGGACCTCTTCCGCCGCCACCCGTGGCTCGCGCCGGCCCTGTCGGTGACCCGCCCTCAGATGATCACCTCGGCACTGCCGTACAGCGAGTGGATCCTCTCCACACTGAACGCGCACGGACTCGACCTGCGGTCCGCCTTCACCGCGCACCTCACGCTGCTCAACTACGTCCGCGGAATCGCCGTCAACCTGGAGGCGGAGCGGGAGGCCGAGGCGCACAGCGGCCTCGACAGCGAGGAGTGGATGGACGACCAGGAACCCGCCCTCCTGGCGATCCTGGCCACCGGCCGGTTCCCCGCGCTCTCCCGCCTCGCCACGGCCGGTTACGACCTCGACCTCGACGCCCTCTTCGAGTTCGGCCTCCAGCGCCTCCTCGACGGTCTCGCCTCACTCCTCGACGCGAGCTCCGCCGGCTGAACCGACGGCTCGAGCGGCTCGGCCGCGGCCCGTCCCGGCCGGGGTCACGCCACCTCTTCCGCGCCGGCGGGGGCGGATTCCCCGCGCGGGCCGGGCAGGGTGTCGGCGAAGGCGGCGGCCTGGATCCGGTACGCGGTCCGGAAGTCCCCGGTGCCCGTGCCGGCGCTCTCGTCCATGAGCTCGGAGAACGTTCCGGACTCGGCGAGCTGCCCGTCCTTCATCACGTGGATGAGATCCGCGTGCCGTACGGAGTGCAGTCGGTGGGTGATCAGGACGACGGTCTGGCCGGCAGCCGCAAGGGCGCGGATCTGGTCGAAGACCCGCTGTTCTGCGACGGCGTCGAGGGCGCTCGTCGGCTCGTCGACCACCAGGATCTGAGCCCGCTTGTACCAGGCGCGGGCGATCCCGATCATCTGCCATTCGCCGCCGGATGCTTCCTGCCCGCCCCGGTAGCCGCGTCCGAGCAGGGTGGAGAGGTCACGGCGCAGGCCGGCGATGAACCGGTCGGCGCCGGAGAACTCCGCGGCTTCCCGTACCGCGCCGTCGTCGATGGGGAGCGTCGGGTTTCCGATGCCGATGTTGACGCGGACGGTGAAGGGCCACCGGAAGAAGGACTGCGACATGAGTCCGACGCGGGCGAAGATCTGGCTGCGGTCGGCCGCGGCGGCGTCCACCTCGTCCCACCAGATCCTCCCTCCGTCCGGATCGGGCCGGTGGAGGCCGGCCAGGAGTTTGACGACGGTGGACTTGCCCGAGCCGTTCGCCCCGACCAGGGCGATCACCTTGCCCATGGGGAAGGACAGCGACACCTCCCGCAACGTCGGCCCGGGCGTCTGGTCCCCACTGCCGGGATAGGTGAACGTGACCTTCTCGAAGCGGACTTCCCTCACCCGCTCGGGCAGGTCCTCGCCGCTCTGCGGGATGGCCCGCGCCTTCGCCTCCGTGCACAGGCGCTCGAAGTCGGCGACGAAGAGGGACTCCTGGTGCAGGTCGGCCATCTGCAGGACGAGACCGTCCAGGCTGGAGGATCCGGTGCGGATGGCCAGGACGGCCGTACCGGCGACCGCGAGGTCCATCCGTCCGCTCCACAGCAGCAGCCCCAGCGCCGCGTACGTGAGCAGGGTGGCCACGCCGGACGCACCGTCGGCGATCAGCCCGATCTTCGCCGCGCTGCGGGCCAGCCGGGTCTGCTCGCGCTCGCTCGTCTCGGCCATCTCCCGGAAGTGACCGAGGAGGAAGGGCCCGACCTCGTGGACGCGGACCTCGGCGGCCGCTTCCCGCTGCGTCAGCAACTGCCCCAGCAGATGCCCGGCCCGCGCGTGCTGGACGAAGGCGTGGAAGGAGAGGTAGCGCTGCCGGGAGATCGTCAGCGACCTCCACCCGCTCGGCAGGGTCATCAGCACGAGCAGGGGCAGGAGCCCGATGTGCAGCACGGTGAGCACACCGGCCGCCGCGACCAGGGAGATCCCGGAGTTCAACGTGTTGGTGCAGTACCGGATCATGCGCCGGGCGGAGTCGGCCCCGTAGCGGGCGGCGTCCAGCAGCCGGTGGAACTCGTCGTCCTCGATCGCCGCGAGCTCCACCCGGTGCACCAGCCCCAGGTACTGCTCGGTGGCCACCCGCTGCACCTTCGGCTCCAGCTCACCGGTCGCGGCCGTGGACGCGGACCTCAGCAGCGAACCCACCAACGCGGCCACCGTGACGACCACCAGCGCCGGGAACGCGCTGGTCAGGCGTTCGTTCGTGTCGCCGGCGGCGAGGATGTGCCCCAGGACCGCGTTGACCGCGACCAGCCCCACCGCCTGGGCGACACCGCGCCCCACCTCGGCTCCGAGGACCACGCGCAGCGCGCGTGCGTCGGCGAGGTGCGCGAGCCGCAGCCCGGTGGCGACCATCCGGGGCAATCCCTTGGCCATGGTCCACAGGCCCAGCTTCAGCCAGGCGCCCTCGTGCTGGTCCCAGCCGATGTCGTACGCCAGTTCCCCGCCGAACAGCAGCCGCTCCGACTCCGACACCGTCGCCTGTTTCGCATCACCGTTGGCACTCAATTCGTCCCTCTCGGTCCACTCGCCGGCCGAGCCCATCGCGGCCCCGGGCATGGCGATTGTGCTGCAAAGGGCTCCCGCGGCGTACCGGTTGAGGGGGGCGGCAGGACGTCAGCGGCGGTGGATGCGGTCGATGTCGTACCACTTCGATACGCAGGCGGCGACCCAGTCGCGCTGGTAGTTCCGCGTGAAGAAGGGCTCGGCGAGGCTGCCGATGTACAAGGGGTCGTAGGCGATGTCCTTGGCGCCCCGCGCGGCGTCGCCCCGGATGCGGGCGTTCTGGGCGTCCCAGGCCACGGAACGGGTGACCGTGGCGGTCGTGAGCTGCTCGACGCCCGGGACGAGCGCGGCCACCGAGGCCAGCGCCAGGCAGCCGGCCGCCAGCCCGCCGGCGACGAGGACCCCGTCGGGGGTGCGCCGGGCCGCGAGCCACCGGCCGCACCGGGCCCCCAGCAGGGCTCCGTAGCCGCACAGCGCCAGCTCCATGGGGACGAGATAGCTGGTCCAGGTACGGGCGTACGTCCACCCGGTCGATCCGTAGCCGCTGCGCAGGCCCACGACCACCGCGAACGATCCCAGCACCACCACGGGCACCGGGAGCAGCAGCACCGCGGTCAGCGTCTTGCGCGGTACGGTCCGCCGGGGCTCGCGCGTCGCTTCGGGACCGCGTCCCCGCCGGAGAAGTCCGCTCGCCAGCCCCAGCAGGACGCCGACGGCCGCGGCTCCGAGGTAGGCCCACTGGCCGGTGACGGTGTCCCACATGTGCAGCCAGTCCCGGACGGTGCGCCGGAGCTCACCCGTCGAGAGCAGCGACTCCTTGGCCGGCTGCTGCGCCCGCCGCCACCGCGCGCCCGGGGAGGTGTACAGGACGACCAGCCCCGTGAGGAGGCCGCAGCACCAGAGCAGGCACCAGGTGAACGGGCGCCAGTCGCGCGCCAGTCCGAGGCGGGGTACGCAGAGGAGTCCGACCAGGGCGGCGAGCAGACCGCTGACGAGGGCGAACGGCTCGCTCAGGGTGCCGAGCACGAAACCGATGAGGAACGCCGAGACGAAGCCGGCCACGCGGACGGCGGTCCGGGGATGGCCCGCGGTCCGGATGGCGAGCAGGAGCGCCCACAGGCCGATGACGCTCGGAACGGTGTGGGAGATCGTGGCGGGCGCCCACAGCAGCACCTGGTAGCTGCGGGTGCCCCCGAAGTAGACCAGCGCCTGGACGACCAGGGCGCAGGCGATCAGGAGCGGCACACTGGGCCGGCCGCCGAGGAACCGTACGAAACGACGGCCCAGCAGGACCAGTACGACGGTGAAGGAGACGGCGATGACGGTCGGAAGGATCTTGGTTCCGGCCAGTCCTTCGCCGTAGACGACACCGCTCAGGAAGGCGTTGGCGAGCCTGCCGTTCTGGGTCATGTAGAAGTCGGACGTGATGCCGAAGACCCCCATGTCGCGGGACTTCCACGCCGCGCACCAGTCGTCGGACGTGGGCCGTACGTAGAGGCCGAGGAAGCATCCGACGGCGACCAGCGCCCCGGCCGCCGCGACGAGCGCGGCCCCGGCCGCCGGGAGCAGCCCGCGCAGGAGGGCGCGTCGGCCGTCCGTCCGGCCCGCCGCGTGGGGAAGGGGCCGGACTTCCTCGCCATCGGTGCCATCGGTCGCAGGAGTGCTCATGTACCAGCCCTTCGCAGCGGGGCCCGGCCGGAGAGGCGGCCGGCGCAGCCGTCGGCCGCGGTGACCGCACGGCCCGCGAGCACCCATGATGTGCACGGCCCGCGGCCACCGGCATCCCGGGTGCGCCAGGACGGTTACGCCGCCGCGGGCACCCCGGGGGTCTTCGCTCACCCGGGCGGCGGGCGTGCCGTGGCGGCTTCTGTACGGCTCTCCCAGGATGGGGAATCCGAGTCCGCGCGTCCGTGGGCCGGCGGAGGGAGTGGCGATGCCCGGTGTCCGGCTCGGCCGTTGGGCGGTCGTCACGGCGGCCCTGGCGAGCGCCGCCGTTCCCGTGTGCACCCCGGGACACCGCGCGGGCCACCAGACGGACCACCAGGCGGACCACCGGGCGGACCACCGGGCCGGTCACCGGACGGATCGCGGGACGAACCAGCAGACGGACCACCGGACGGACACCCGGAGGGACCACCACGCCGGGCGGGACGGCGGCGGGGGCACGGGCCCCGCGATCGGGTACGCGACCCTGTCGATGCTCACCGCCCCCACCGTCGGAGTCCTGTCCAACACCACCACCGCCGAAGGCGTTCCGGCGTCCCTGGCCAGGGGAGCGCGGTACGTCGAGGGCAGCAACGTCCTGCGGCTGGCATCGGGCCGGTGGCTGTACCTCCCCGACGCCGGGACGGAGCCGGAGATCGTCGAACCCGCCCATCCGCCGGCGCTGCGGCAGATCGAGCGGAGCCGCGCCTGGCTGGCCTCCGGCCGGGTTCCCGGCCGGTCGCCCGAGCAGCGCGCGGCGGCCGAGCGGGCCCTCCTGGCCATGCGCGCCCTGCTCCGGCCCAACGGAGCCATGGCGGCGGGGTGGAGCTTCGGCTGGAAGTACTCCTGGCCGCGCGACTCCAGCTTCGCCTGCGCCGCGTTCGCGCACACCGGCCATGACGCCGAGGCCTACCGGATCCTGCGCTACAGCGCCGCGACCCAGCGCGGGAACGGCACCTGGGAGGCCCGTACGAGGCTCGACGGGTCCGGTCCGCCCGACGCCAGACGGTGGCAGCTCGACGCCAACGGCTGGGTCCCCTGGGCCACCTGGCAGTGGTACCGGACGGCCCCTCCGGCCACCCGCCGTGCCCGGCTGCTCGCCCTGTACCCGATGGTCCGCAAGGCCGCCGACCACGCGGCCGGCTCCCTGCGCGCGGACGGGTTGCCTCCCGCGTCCCCCGACTACTGGGAGCTGACGACGTCCACCGTGAACATCGGGACGGCCGCGCCGCTGCTCGCCGGACTCAACGCCGCCGCCGACCTCGCCCGCGAGGTGAGCCGGCCGGACGAAGCCGAGCGCTGGGCCCGGGCCGCGCGGCGGCTCTCCTCCGGCATCTCCGCGCGGTTCCTCCCCCTGGGGTACCCGCGCACCGCCGACGGCCGCCACGGGCACGACAGCGCCGTGGCATTCATGGCGCCCCCCTTCAACACCGCCCCCGCCGGCCTGGCCGGGGCGCTGGACGCCACGTACCGGGTGCTGCTCCTGCCCAACGGGGGGCTGACCCCCGGCAACGACCCCGGGGCGCCGTGGGGCGGGAACGCCTGGACGCCCAGTACGGCGTTCTTCGGGCTCGCATGGGCCGCGACGGGGAAGCCGGCGAAGGCCGGGCAGGTCATGGACTGGGTCCTCGACAAGAGGAACTCGCTCGGCGAGCTGCCGGAGAAGGTGGACAAGGAGGGCAGGCCCTCCTCGGTCGCCCCCCTCGCGTGGACGGGCTCGATCACCGTCCTGTCCCTGGTGGCCCTCGACGGCACGAAGTTGCCCACCCCGCCCCTGAGGCCCTGACCTCCCGCTGGTTCAGACGGGTTCGGTCCCGTCACCTGGCGGCGGCGTGGCGCGGACCTTCTCCATCGCGGCCAGCAGGTGGCGGTAGGCGAGCCTTTCGGCGGCCACCGCACGCCCGAGGGGCGGGAAGTACGGATCGCGGTGCGCCCGCGCCCGCTCCGTGGCGGCGATGCGGAGCGCCCTCGTACGTTCCACCTCGTTCCGGGCGTCGACGTACGCGGAGTCGAGGAGGCGGTGGTCGAGGAGGTCGGCGAAGGCGCGGTCCACGAGGAGGTCGAGCCGGTCGAGGTCGCGGGCGCAGCTCTCGGGGGTCGGCCCGTCGCAGCCCTCCTCCAGGGCGCGGGACAGCGATCCCAGGGTCGCCCCGAGCTCCGGGTACCCCCAGGCCGGCGCGGAGTCGCTCCGGCACCCGGTGGCGAGGAACAGCAGTACGGCGACGGAGGCCACGGCGCGGGCCGTCCCCGGCGCCGCGCGGCCGCGCACGGCGGGGCGAGGGGGCGTCGGCACGGTGGAGCAGGGGGTCATGGCAGCCCCGATCGCCGGCGGTCAGGTGCGAGAAGGTGAGGTCGGGCGGGGTCGGACGGGGCCGGGGGCCGGTCTCGGCCGGCTCCGACGTGGTCCGCCGCCATCGTCACCCGCACCGGTCGGCGCTGCCACCGGGCGTCCGCACGCACGTCGGGCGGGACGGCCTGGACGGCTTAGGGCGTGTCTTTCGGATCAGGCCGGGCCCGCGGTGTCCGGCACCGCACCTCGCCGCGTTGTCGTCGGTCGACGACGCTCCGCGTCGCCTCCCTCCTCCGCCTTGCGATGCACGGCACCGGACACCGCGGGC
>NZ_JBSGXB010000182.1:0-15326 GCF_053609185.1 Streptomyces sp. NPDC054956
GCCCAGGGCATCGCCTTCCACGAGGAGTACAAGTCCCGGACCGCCTGCCTGGTCGAGATCGACACCAGGGACCCGGAGCACGTCCGCGTCACCAGGGCGGTCATCGCCGTCGACGTCGGCCTGCCCGTCAACCCGCGCGGACTGGAGGCCCAGATGATCGGCGGCCTCACCGACGCCATCTCCACCACGCTGCGGGCCGGCCTCCACCTGGACAACGGGCTCCCGCTGGAGGGCAGTTACAGCCAGTTCCACTGGGCCAAGCAGCGCGACACCCCGCGTGACGTACGGGTCTTCGTGCTCCCGGCGACCGGCACCGAGCCGGGCGGCGCCGGCGAGCTGGGCCTGCCCGCCGCCGTCGGCGCGATCGCCAACGCCTACGCCCGGGCCACCGGCACCAAGCCGCGCAGCTTCCCCCTCGACTTCGACGTCGACTTCACCCCCTACCCCCGCTAGTCCAGGAGCCGATCCGTGCCCTCGCACACCTTCACCGTCAACGGGCAGAGCGTCACCGTGGACGCGCCCGACGATCTGCCCCTGCTGTGGGTGCTGCGCGACATGCTCGGCGTGCGCGGCCCCAAGTACGGCTGCGGCGTGGACGTCTGCAAGGCCTGCACCAGCCACCTCGACGGCGTGGACTTCCGCCCCTGCGTGGTGCCGGTCTCCGCGTGCGCGGGGAAGTCGGTCACCACGATCGAGGGGCTGGCCGACGGGGACCAGCTGCACCCCGTGCAGGAGGCCTGGCTCGAACAGGACGTCTCCCAGTGCGGCTTCTGCCAGCCCGGCCAGATCATGGCGGCCGTCGCCCTGCTGAAGCGGACGAGCACGCCCACGGACGAGGACATCGACGCCATCGCCAACATCTGCCGCTGCGGCACCTACTTCCGCATCCGGGAGGCCATCCGCAGCGCGGCAGCCAGGATGTGAGCGGCCGCCAACACGTGAACGGAGAAGGTTGGGCCCCGGCCTTCCCCCGTCGCATCCGCCGACGCGGCCGGGGCCCGACCGCTCGTGGTCAAACCTATGGGCAGGGCGGCCGGTTCGTAGGGTCCGATCTGCCCAGTGAGCGGGCGAGACGGGTGTCACAGCGCACAGTGAGTCCTGGTGGTTGAATCGGCGGTCCAGCCGAAATGCGCCGAAAGGACCTCCCATCCAGCCCCGCACCGAACCCCCGCAGCCCGCCGTGTGGTCCCGTCCGGACGACGTGCTGCGGCTGCACCGCCTCGCTCACACCGGAGGGTCGGCCGCGGTGCTGGAATGGCTCGCCGCCCGGCTGGGCGGCTGGACCGGGCTGCTGGACAGCGAGGACCCGCGCGGGCCGCGGGCCGCCGTACTGGGCGCCGCCGAGCTGACCGCGCGCGGGGTCAGCTCCGCCGTCCTGCGGCACGAAGGCTCCGCGGCGCTGTTGTTCACGCTGGACGAACGGCGCGCGCTGGCCGCCGTACTGGACCTGCCGCACCACCCGGGAGCCCCCGCACTGCTCGCGGACGCCGCGGTACCGCTGGCGCTGGTGCTGCGCGCCGAGGAAGCGGGCCGGCGCGAGGAGCGGGCGGACGCCGCCGAGGCGATGGCCCGCGAGTCCGTGCTGCACCTCCTGATGAACGGGCAGCTCTCCACGGCCCACCAGATCGCCGGGACGCTCGGGCCGTCGCTGCCCGATCCGATGCGGATGTACGTCGTCGAATGCCGGACGGGCGAGCGGGCGGCGGTGACCCGGCTGTTCGCGGAACTGACGGGCGGCCGCGCCTGGATCGTCCGCTGCCCGGTGTACGTCCGCCACCTCATCGTCCTCGTGCCCACGGACCTGGCGGCGATCTCGGCGGACGACGACCCGCTGTCGGCGTCGCTGACCGCGATGGTCCGCGAGGCGGCGGTCGGGGTCAGCGAGCGGGCACAGCTGCGCCAGGCGCCCGCGGCCTACGCGCAGGCCTTCCACGCCCTGGCCGTCGCGCGCGGCCGCGACGAACGCCATGCCCGCTTCGGCCCGGGCCCCGAACTGGCGCTCGCCGCACACGGGGCCGGGTGGGCCGCCGCGCTGCTCGCGCCGCTGCACGGGTACGAGCCCCGGCGGCCGCAGGACCCGGGAGCGCAGGAGCTGCGGGCCACCGCCCAGGCGTGGCTGGGCTTCACCTCGCACGCCACCCGGCTGCTGAAGCTGCACCGCAACACCCTCGCCGGACGGCTCAAGCTGATCGAGGCGGTGCTCGGTCTGGACCTCGGGTCCCTCGCCGACCAGGCGGCGCTTTCTCTCGCGCTGCGGCTGACCCCGGGCGGGCGCGGCGGCACCGGCCCTTCGGCCGCGGGCTCGCTGGACGACGTACTGCTCGATCCCGCGGTGCAGGCGTGGGCCCGCGCCCAGCTGGCACCGCTGACCGGGACCGAGGCCCCGGCCGGGGCCCGCGAGACGGTACGGGTCTGGCTGCGGCACGATGCGCGGCTGGCTCCGGCGGCCGCCGCGCTCGGCATCTCGGTGGCCGCGACCCGCAAGCGCCTGGGCCGCGTGGAAGTGCTGCTGGAGCGCTCGTTGCTGCAGTCCCCGAGCGCCCGCTACGACCTGTGGCTGGCCCGGCGGGCCGAGGAACTGGGCGGGTCCACCCCGTGACACAGGTCCGATAGGAGCGTATTCGGGACGGTTCTGGCCGATCATGCCTGAATGAGGCGTATCAATGCGAAACGTGTGCTGGTCGGTGAACCGCTCGACACCGCGCGCCTGGGCGAGACCCTGCTGCCCAAACGGCTCGCCCTCCCGATCTTCTGCAGCGACCCGCTCTCCTCGGTGGCCTACGCCACCGAGGAGATCCTGCTGATCCTCGCCCTCGGCGGCGTCGCACTGCTCCACCTCGCCTGGTACGCGGCCGCCGCCATCGTCTTCCTGCTCGTGGTCGTCGTCGCCTCCTACCGGCAGACCTGCCACGCCTACCCGGGCGGCGGCGGGGCCTACATCGTCAGCTCCAAGAACCTCGGCGAGACCGCCGCCCTCACCGCCGCGAGCGCCCTGCTCGTCGACTACGTCATGACGGTCGCCGTCTCTGTCGTCTCCGGCGTCTCCGCCATCACCTCGGCCATCCCCTCCCTCAGCGACCACGAAGTCCCCATGTCGGTGGGTTTCGTGGTGCTGCTGACCCTGATGAACCTGCGCGGCGTACGGGAGTCGGGGCGGGTCTTCGCCATCCCGACCTACGGATTCGTCCTCGTCATCTACCTCATGTTCGCGGTGGCCGCCTTCCGCCTCGCGACCGGCGACACCATCCGCGCGGAATCCTCCGAACTGCCGATCAGCGCCGAGGGCACCTACGCGGGGCTCGCCCTGGTGCTGCTCGCGCTGCGCGCCTTCGCCTCCGGCTGTACGGCGCTGACCGGCGTCGAGGCCATCAGCAACGGCGTGCCCGCCTTCCAGAAGCCCAAGAGCAAGAACGCGGCGACCACCCTCGCGGTCATGGGCGCGCTGGCCGTCACCATGTTCGGCGGGATCACCGTCCTCGCCATGGCCTACAAGGTGCACGTCGCGGCCGATCCGACCGAGCTGGGCCTGGCCCCCGGGACGCCGATGTCCACCGCGCTCGCGCAGATCGGCCGCGCCACCTTCGGCGACTGGCACTTCCTCTTCTACCTGCTCCAGGCCGTCACGGCCGGCGTGCTGATCCTCGCCGCGAACACCGCGTTCAACGGGTTCCCGATGCTCGCCTCCATCCTGGCGAAGGACCGGTACGTGCCCCGCCAGCTCTACAACCGCGGCGACCGGCTCGTCTACTCCAACGGCGTCGTCCTGCTGGCGCTCGCCGCCATCGCCCTCATCGTCGCCTTCGACGCCCAGCTGACCCGCCTCATCCAGCTGTACATCATCGGCGTCTTCGTCTCCTTCACCCTCTCGCAGGCCGGCATGGTCCGGCACTGGAAGCAGGAACTCGACTCGCCCGCGACCAGGCCGCAGGAGCGGATCCACATCCACCGCCGGCGCGCCATCAACGCCGTCGGCGCCGCCATGACCTCCGTGGTCCTGATCATCGTCCTGATCACCAAGTTCACCCACGGGGCCTGGCTCGTCGTCATCGCCATGCCGCTGCTGTTCGTCGGCATGAAGGGCGTGCGCCGCCACTACGACATCGTGGCGCGGGAGGTCGCCGTCGCTCCCGGGGTCAAACCGCGCAAGCCCGCCCGCCACCACGTCGTCGTCCTCGTCGCCGCCGTCCACGCGCCGACGCTCAAGGCCCTCGGCTTCGCCATGGGACTGCGGCCCGACACCCTGACGGCCGTCTCGGTGGCCGCCGACGAGGAGGACGCGGACCGGCTGCGCGAGTCGTGGGCGGAGCACGACCCGGGGATCCCGCTGAAGGTGCTGCACTCCCCGTACCGGGAGGTCGTCGGGCCGGTCCTCTCCTACGTGCAGGAGCAGGCGGCCGCCGAGGGGACGGACATGCTGTCGGTGGTGATCCCCGAGTACGTGGTCGGGCACTGGTGGGAGCAGCCCCTGCACAACCAGAACGCGCTGCGGCTCAAGGCGCGGCTGCTGTTCACACCGGGGGTCGCCGTCATCGACGTGCCGTACCTCCTGGAGTCCGCGAAGTCCGCGGAACCGGAGCCGGCGGAACCGGAGGCGGGGCGGGCGCGGGGGTAGCCGGCCGCTGGGTCACCGCCGTGTGGGCCAGCGCCAGTTCCACCACGTGCGCCGGATCGGCGAGGGAGCGGCCGGTCAACTGCTCCAGGCGCCGCAGCCGGTTCGAGACGGTGTTGCGGTGGCAGTACAGCCGCTGCGCCGCGTACGTGGTCGAGCCCTGGCAGGCCAGCCAGGTACCCAGGGTCGTCAGCAGCATCCGCCGGTCCTCCGCGGCCAGCGCCAGGACGGGACCGAGCACCACCTGGCGCAGCCGGCCCGCGAGATCGGGGTCGGCCGCGACCAGGGCCGCCGGGAGCCGCTCGTCCAGCAGGGCGGTACGGGGCCCCTCCGCGGCGGGGGCGGTGCGCAGCGCGAGGACGGCCAGCCGGCGGGCCGCCGCCAGCTCGCCGGGCGCCCCCACCACCGGGCTCACCCCGGCGCGCACGCCGAGCGGGGCGAGGGCCTCCCGTACGGATTCCAGCGGAAGGTGGCCCAGGTCCACGAGCCCGGTCTCCCCGTCGGCGCGGATCCGCCACAGCATCCGCGGGAGGCCGGCGGGCGGGAGCGCGTCGGCGCTGTCGCCGGGGCCCAGGGCCACGACCGCGAACCGGCCGTGCTCCGCCAGCCCGAGCCGGTGCGCCGACCCGGCGGCCGCCTCCGGCGGACCGGAACCGTCGAGCAGGGCGTCGAGCAGCGCCGACCTGAGCTCCCGCTCGCGCTCGCCGCGCACGGATTCGGCCCGGCGGTAGGACTCGGCCGCCGCGTCCGCCGTCCGGTCCACCGCGTCCCACAGGGCGGGCGCCGCGGGCAGCAGCCGCGGCAGCGCCGCCCGGTCGTGGGCGGCCACGGCCTCGGTCAGGGTCTGCCACAGCAGCCGTCCGCAGAGCCGGTACACGCGCAGCAGGGAGTCGAGCGGTAACCCCTGACCGGCGCGGAGCGCGCCCTCGGCGCGGGCCTCGGCGAGGTCGGGCGCGAGGCCCCGGGAGCCGCGGACCAGGTCCGTGACGGCCCGGCGCAGGACGTGGTGGATCCGGTCGCGCAGTTCGGCCCGGCCGAGCAGGGCGGCGTAGGCGGGTTCCTCGGTCGGCATCCGGTCGGCGAGCCGCTGCGCGGCGACGGCGATCCGGCGGTTCAGGTCCTCGCGTATCTCCTCGATGATCCGCTCCATGACGGGCAGGGTGGCACGGCGGAGGGGGCGGTGGGGAGGGCCGGGACGGTGCCGTGTCCGCTAGCGTGTCCGAAGCACTGCATGTGCAGTGCATATGCGGCGGTCATAGCTGCGGTGCGTGCATGCCGAACGTACCGGCGGGCCGCCGCCCCGCTCACGCCGTGCCGCGCCGCACGGCCCCGTGTCCACACCGTCAGGGATCCGCCCATGCGCCAGAACCCGGAGCGCCGCGCCGCGCTGCTCGACGCCGCCATCGAAGTCCTCGCCCGCGAGGGCTCCCGGGGGCTGACCCTGCGCGCGGTGGACGCGGAGGCCGCGGTCCCCACCGGCACCTCCTCCAACTACTTCGCCAACCGCGCGCAGCTGCTCGTGCAGATCCTGCACCGCACCCGGGAACGGCTGACCCCCGACCCGGAGGAGCTGGCCGGCCCCCACGACACCAAGGTGCTGCTCGGCCGGCTCGTGGAGCGCATGCGCCGCGAGCGCAGCGTGCACACCGCCATGCTGGAGCTGAGGCTGGAGGCCACGCGGCGGCCCGAACTCCAGAGCGAACTGGCCGGATTCCAGGGCGCCGAACTGGAGGCGAACATCGCCTGGCACATGGAGGCGGGGCTCCCGGGGGACCGCCAGGGCGTGGTCCTGCTCTACCTGGCCACGCTGGGGCTGATCGTCGACGACCTGACCGCCCCCGGGCTGCTGGACCCCTATCCCGTGGAGGGGCTCATCGACGTCATGGTCGAGCGCCTCCTCCCGCAGGGGCCCGCCGACTGACTATCGTGCCCGTGGGGGAGTACCGGCAGTACCGGCACGCAGCGCGGGAGGGCACCGTGGAGATGGCGGACATCACCGGCACCGGAAGGAACACGAGGGGCGCGACCGGCCCCGACGAGGACGACCGCGAAGGCATCCAGTGGCTGGCCGGCTGGGACGCCTGGTACGTCAGCCTGACCTTCGCCCGCGGCATCGGGCCCGAGGAACTGGCCGCGCGGCTCGGCGCGCTGCCCGGAATCCACCCCGGGCCGCTCGGAGCCATCGACGCGTGGAGCATGGTCACCGAGACCGTGGAGGGCGACGGGGTGGCCCGGGTCGGCAGCTGGGGCGGCTGGTCCTTCGCCGTCGAACACGGCATGCCGGCCGGGGCGCAGCGCCTCGCCGAGATCTCCCTCGGCGGCGTCGAGGCCGTCCACCTCGACCCGCAGCCCGACCACCCGCCCAAGCAGTTCGCGTACGCCCGCGACGGCGAGCTCGTCTGCTGCTTCGGTCTCGGCGAGGAGGTCTGGCGCGGCGGCCACCGGCCCGACTTCCTCCTGCCGGAGCTGATCGAAGCCAAGATCCTCGCCCCGGACGGCACCTGTGCCCGCCCCGACGAAGAGCCGTACGAGGAACGCGACCGCCTCACCCTCTCCGTCCTGGAACACCGCTTCGCGCTGTCCCTCCCGCGCCGCCTCGTCGAGGAGACCGCCCTCCCGGCCTTCGTGACCTGCACGCAGTGACCGGGGCGGGTCAGCCCGCGTAGTCGCGGATCACCTGCCGGGCCAGCTCGGCGCGGGCCGGAGCCAGCTCGGCGGCGACCGCCTCCGTACGGGCGGCGTCGCAGACCACCCGGGCCGGGTGCGGGCCGGCCGAGGCCAGGCAGCGGCGGCGCAGATGGGTCGGCGGGTGGGTGTCGTCGACGCTGTGCCCGCGCAGGGCGGAGACCCGGCGCAGCCGCTCGTACTCGGCCTCGGGGACGTCGGCCATCCGCGCGGCCAGGCGTTCCCACAGCCCCCGCTCGGCGGCCTCGCGCGCCGCCCGGCCCTCGGAACCGCCGCGGGTCTGGGCCACCACCGACTCGCGGACGAGCTCGGGCTCGACGCCGTCGCAGATCAGCATGCGGTCCATCAGCGCGAGCGCCGCCTCGGTGGACCCGGCGCGGGCCGAGCCCGTGTCGGCCCGGTACTCCGCCCGCTGCGAAGCCCGCATGGTCAGGCCGTCGAGCAGGTGGATCAGCCCGTGGACGAGGGAGCGGGGCAGGAACATCGCGATGTTCACGAAGTCGTCCATCAGGCTCCGCGGACGATTCGGGAGCAGGAAGTAGTGCCAGCGTGCCAGGGCCCGCAGCGCATGGTGGGTCAGGAACGTGGAGCGGACGTCCCCGTTCGCGAAGTGGCCGAGTTCGTGGCCGAGCAGGGCCACGCGCTCCTGCGGCGAGAGGATCTCCCACAGTCCGAGCCCCAGCATCAGTACGCGCCGCCCCCGGACGCCGTAGGCGTACACCGCCGCGTTGGCCACCGGATCCACCACCACGACGTGCACCCCGGGCGTCCCGACGGCCGCTCCCACCTCGTCGATCAGCTCGAACAGCCGGGGCGCGTCCGCCCGGTGGAGCACCGGTGCGTGCTTCGGCAGCTTCGCCGGCCGGGGCAGCAGCGCCGCCACGACCGCCAGGACCAGCGCGCCGAGCACCGGCTGGATCCCGGTCTCCCAGCCGCCCACGATCAGCAGCCCCGCGATCACCACCAGACCCGCGGTGACCGCGTGCACCAGCAGAGAGAGCCCGTGGGCCAGGACGGTCGACGTGTCCAGCGCGGGCGGCCCGGCCTCGGCCCCGCTCCGCCCGATCTCGTCCGCGAGCTGTTCCCCGTACTGCCGGGCCAGCCGCCGGCGGGCCGCCGCGATGCGGCCCGGCTCCGGATCGGGCGCACCCGGATCGACGTTCCAGTCGCACCGCGCGCACCAGTCGACGTACCGCTCGTCCACGGTGACGTCGCTCCCGCACTCCGGGCACGGCCGCACCACCGCTGTGCCCGGCCCGTCCACTTCGCCGATGGTTTCCACGTAGATCGATCCCCTCCCCGCCGCGGACCTGCGGTGATCCTCGGTCCGCGCAGAATAGAGGGGGCCGCCGCGGCCTCCGCGACCGGTGTGGGAGTGGTTGATCTTATGCTCAGGTTTACGCGCGTCCGCTGGTTTTGCGGCCGGTGAGCGACTTTGATGGGTTTGCCAGGCCTCGTACCGGAGCAGGGGGACCACTCAATGGGCACCGACCGCAGCCAGAAGGACAGTTCGGACAGCAGCACCGGCACCGCCGCCGCACCCACCCTCATCGGGTCCGTGCAGCGCGCCCTGCGTCTCGTGGAAGCGATGTACGCGGAAGACGGGGCGACCGCCAAGCGGCTCGCGCGCCTCACGGGCATCCCGCTGCCCACCGTTTACCACTTGCTGCGCACCCTCACCCACGAGGGATATGTGGAACGCGAAGGCGGAGCCTTCCGGCTCGCGGACGGTCTGCCGCTGCCGCTCGCCTCGTGAATTCGGGGCGGGCGCAACCCGCGTGGGGCGGGTGATTCGGTGCGCGATTCAAAGGCAATGATCAAATTCCGACGGGTTCCGGCCAAGCTGTCACGTGCTACCGCGCATGTTCCAGCGGAAAATGCCAGAACCCCCTTCCGCACTATGGAAGTTGAGTAAGTTCCTCCTGTCGCGCCGTACGACCGTGCACCACGCACGGTCCGGCCGGGAGGGGAGCCCGCGTGCCCGGGATCGACGAATGCCTGCTCGAAGCCATGACCTTGCCTGGTGCGAGGGGGGCCGCGCTGGTCGACTGGAGCAGCGGACTGGCCCTCGGCACCGCCGGGGACTCGCCGGTCGGGGACCACGAGACCACCGCAGCCGAGACCGCCGAGCTGGCCCGGGCGGCCGCCGAGTACGAGTCCTTCGCCCCGGCGGAACCCGGCTCGGACGAGGCCGCCGGGCCACCCGTCGAAGACCTGATCGTCACCACCCGGACCGGCTACCACGTACTCCGCTTCGTCGAGACCAGCTTCGACAGCAGCGTCTTCCTGCACCTGTGGCTCGACCGGACCGACGGCAACCTCGCCCTCGCCCGGCACAGACTCCGGGCACTGGCCGAGGGGCTGGTGCTGAAGTGAACGCCGCCGCCCTCCCGGGGATCCCGGCTCCGGCCGGAGCGGGAGCCGCTGCCTCCGCCGACGGCGCGGCCGCCGCCCCCGCCGCCGTCTCGCCCCTGCTCACCCGGCTCGCCGCCGAACGCGCCACCGGAGCGCTGCTCCGCGAGCGCGGCACCCTCTTCCTGGAGGACGGCCGCGTCGTGCACGCCGAGAGCCCGGCCACTCCCGGCCTCGACGTCCTGCTCACCACCGGCGGGGGCCTCACCCCCGAGCGCTGGACCGACGCCGTCAACCAGGCCGGCGCCCGCCGCCAGGTCGCCCGCTTCCTCGTCGACAGCGGAGGCATGGCGGGCGGCGAACTGGAGATATGTCACCTCGCCGCGATATTCGACGCCGCCTTCTTCGCGCTCTCCCCGGGCAGCGGCCCCTCCCGGTTCCGCCGCGGGGCCACCCACTGGATCGGCTCCGTCCGCTCCGTTCCCGCCGCGGCCGTCGAGCGGGAGACCCGGCGCCGCCGCGAGCTGCTCGACGCGGTGTGGCCCTACCCGCTGCTGGACACCTCCCCGGTCGTGCCCCGGGCCGCAGCCCCCGGTCAGACCGTCACCGCCCGGCAGCGCATCCTCCTGGACCGGGCGGACGGCGTACGGACACCGGCGGACCTGGCGTGGCTGCTGGGCCGGCCGGCCTTCCACACCCTGCTCGACGTACGGCGCCTGGCGGCGGCCGGTCTCGTGGAGACCCCGTACGCGCCGGCGGCCCCGGCCGCCGCCCCCGAGACACCCCTGCCCGACTGGATGACGCAGGCGCAGTCCCCGGACGTGGCGTTGCTGCGCCGGTTACGCGACGCACTGGAGGCAAGCCTGTGAGGCTCCCGCTGCGACCGGCCCAGCGCGGCGACCGCTCCGAGCGGAGGCAGCCCGAAAGGAGAAAGGCCGACATGAGCACGGTGCCCGCCGAGGCGGAGGCCGAGATACTCGCCGAGCTGGCGCGGCTGCGGGCCCGCGTCCCGCAGCTCACCGGAGCCCTCGCCGCCAGCGCCGACGGGCTGGTCCTGGCCCACGACAGCGCCGCGACCCAGGCCGAGTCCGTCGCCGCCCTGACCGCGGCCGCCCTCGGCGTCGCCCAGCGCCTCAGCGACTGCACGGGCCAGGGCGGCTTCCGCGAACTGCTCGTGCGCGGGGAGGACGGCTACGTCGCCACCTACGCGGCGGGCGACACCGCGGTCCTCACCTTGATCGCGGAGCCGCGCGTCAATGTCGGCCGGCTCCACCTGGAGGCCCGCCGCTCCAGCCTGCGCATAGCCGAACTGATCGACCACAGCCTCGGCCGAAGAGGCCTCGGCACGATCACCTAGTACCCCTTGCATCCGTACCGACCGAATTCAGGACAGCCGAACAGAAAGAGGAAAAACCCATGGCCAATGTGGAGACTTCGCTCAAGGAAGCCAGCACCACCATCGACGGCGTGCTCGGCGTCGCTCTGGTCGACTACGGCAGCGGCATGGCCCTCGGCACCCTCGGCGGAGGCAAGGACCTCGACCTCGCGGTCGCCGCCGCCGGCAACACGGACGTGGTGCGCTCCAAGGTGCGCACGATGGAGCTGCTCGGCCTGAAGGACGAGATCGAGGACATCCTGATCACCCTCGGAACCCAGTACCACCTGATCCGGCTGCTGAAGGGCCGGGGCTCCTCGGGGCTCTTCCTCTACCTCGCGCTCGACAAGGGGCGCGCCAATCTGGCGATGGCCCGCCACCAGCTCAAGAAGATCGAGGCGGAACTGGAGGTGTGACCCGATGACGGCGAGGTGGCGGACGGCTGAACTCATTGCCGTCCGCCCCGGCGGCTTCTTACATATGTCCGGGACGACCGATTTTCGGCATCTCGCCACACAGTAGGATGCTGTAATCAGCTGATCATCACAATGTAAATACGCTGGAGAACTCGCCACCCATGCCCCCGCGCCTGAGCATCGTCGTCCCCGTCTACAACGTCGAGCTCTATCTCGACGAATGCCTGGAGTCCATCGCAGCGCAGACATTCGACGACTTCGAAGTCGTGCTGGTCGATGACGGGTCGACCGACGGCAGCGCGGCACTGGCACAGGCGTTCGTCGACCGTGACGACCGCTTCCGGCTGGTGCTCCAGAAGAACGCGGGGCTCGGGGCGGCCCGCAACGTCGGCGCGCGTCACATCACGCCGGGCACCGAGTACCTCGCCTTCGTCGACAGCGACGACACCATGCCGTCGTACGCGTACCAGCGGCTGATCGACACCCTCGACGAGACCGGCTCCGACTTCGCCGCCGGCAACGTCAAGCGCTTCCGCTCCGTCGGCATGCAGCAGTCCTGGGGCCACCGCAAGGCCTTCTCCACGACCCGGCTGAAGACCCACATCTCCAAGGTCCCGGCGCTGGTCACCGACCGCACCGCGTGGAACAAGGTCTACCGGCGCACCTTCTGGGACCAGTACGGCTTCCAGTACCCGGAGGGCATCCTCTACGAGGACGCGCCCGTCAGCATTCCCGCGCACTACTTCGCCGCCAGCGTCGACATCCTCAGCGAGTGCGTCTACCACTGGCGCGTCCGCGAGACCGGCGAGCGCTCCATCACCCAGCGCTCCACCGACCCGGTCTCCGTTATCGACCGGGTGGCCTCCGTACGCCTGGTGCGCGACGCGCTGAAGGGCAAGCAGGGCGCCGCGTACGAGCGCTACCTGCGCGACTACGACCGCAACGTGCTGAGCGAGGAACTCCCGCTCATCTACAAGTACGTGCCCGAGGGCGGCGCCGGGTTCCACGCGGCCTTCGTCAAGGAGGTCGGCGGCCTCGTCCGGGAGATCGGCACCGGGCCGTGGGCCGACATGACCGTCGCCGACCGTCTCAAGGCGTTCCTCGCCGGAGAGGGCCGCGTCGAGGAGTTCATCGCCCTCGTCCGGCACCAGAGGGACTTCACGTACAGCGTGCCGGTCAAGGGACTGGCCCGCCCGCAGGCCGACTACCCCTTCCTCAAGGGGCCCGTACCGTCGAAGGTCCTCACGCTCGGCACGCGGGAACGCCGCGTCGTCAGCCGCCTGGAGCAGGCCGTGTGGAGCGACGGCAAGCTGCTGCTGCGCGGTTACGCCCTGCCCGGGCACCTGGGCGCCGAGAGCCGCCTCGGCTCGCGCAAGGTGTTGATCTTCCGGGAGAACGGCAAGCGCCGCCGCACCGTCGTCGGCACCCGCACGGTCGCCTCCCCGATGGCCACCGTGAACGCCCCGCACCTCGCCCTGCGCCACGCCGACTGGGCCGGCTTCACCGCCGTCGTCGACCCCACCTCCTTCCAGACCGGGGGAAAGTGGAGCGAGGGCATATGGAGCACTTCCGTGGCGGTCACCGGCGCAGGCGGTCTGCACCGCGCCCGGCTCCGCGGAGGCGAGCACGACAGCGGACAGAACCCGCCCGCGCACTGGGTGGCCCCGGACGTGCGGATCGTCCCGAACACCACCACCTCCCTCACCATCCAGGTCGAGATCGTCCGCGCCCGGGCCCTGGACGTCCTCCCGGCCGGTGACGACGCCGTCGAGGTGAAGGGCGAGCTCGCCGCCGAAGTCGGTGCCGACGCCTCCCTGCGTGCGAAGCACGCCTCCACGGGAACCGTCCTCACCCTCCCGCTGGAGACCTCCGCCGCCTCCGGCGGCCGGCTGCCCTTCACCGCGCGCGTGCCGCTGGCCGACCTGGCCGCCGTCCCGGACGCCCCGCGCGAGCCCGGCGAGTGGACCCCCGAGCCGTGGAGCCTGTCCGTGGTCGGAGCCGACGGCCGCGAGCACCGGCTGGCGCACGACGAGCGCGCCGGGTTCGCCGGCCTGGTCGTCCCGCTGCCCGGTGAGGTCACCGGCCGGTCCCTCTTCGCCAAGCGCGGCGACACGGGACACCTCACCCTCTCGGTGCAGGCCTCGCCGCCGCTGGTCGACACCGTCGAGGCCAAGGACGGCGTCCTGACCCTCCAGGGGCGCTTCCTCGCGCCCGTGGACGAGCCGTACGAGCTGGTCCTGCACGACGCCACCGGCGTCGAGTTCAGCTACCCGGTCAGCCGCGAGGGCGGCCGCTTCGACGCCACCTTCGAGCCGGTGCTCCCCGAGCACTACGCCGGCCGCACCCCGCTCCCGCAGGGCCGCTGGTGGGCCACGATGCGCCCGGTCTCCGCGGGCGGGTCCACCGCCGGCCTGGTCGGCGTCGACCGCGGAGCCCCGCTGCAGTTCGCTCCCACCGCCCTGCACTCGGGACCCCACGCCATCACGGCCCTCGGCCGCCGGATGCGGGTCGAGGCCCGCTTCCACGACCGCGTGGCGCTGGTCGCCGACCCGCTGATCAGCCCGCACGACCGATCGCGCTACGCGCAGCGGATCGCGCGCGACGTGACGTACCCGGCGCAGAGCGCCCTCCCGGTCAAGCAGGACGTCGTCGTCTACGACAGCTTCCGGGGATACGGCGCCGGCGACTCGCCCCGCGCCATCCACGAGGAGCTCGTGCGCCGCGGCGAGAAGCTGGACCACGTCTGGCTGGTCCGCGACGGCCGCGCCGAGGTCCCGGCGACCGCCCGCGCGGTCCAGTACGACAGCCTCGAATCGTGGGACGTGCTCGCGCGGGCCCGCTACTACGTGGTCAACGACAGCGTTCCGCTCGCCTTCCGGCGCCGTCCCGGCCAGACCGTCGTACAGACGTGGCACGGCACGCCGCTGAAGCAGATCGGCCACGACTTCGTGCACGACTACTACACCAGCCCCGAGGTGCTGGAGGCGCTGGAGCACGACAGCGCCCAGTGGTCACTGCTCGCCTCCCCGGGCTCGTACGCCACTCCCGTCCTCAAGCGGGCGCTCGGCTACGACGGCGAGGTCATCGAGTCCGGCAGCCCGCGCACGGACGCGCTGGTCAAGCCCGACCCGGAGCGGATCGCGGGGATCCGCGCGCGGCTCGGCCTGCCGGAGGGCAAGAAGGTCGTCCTCTACATGCCGACGTGGCGGGAGAACCGCCTGGGCTGGACCATCGCCTCCGGCTACCGGCTCGACCTGCAGATCGACCTCGACGCCGCCCGCCGCGAGCTCGGGGAGGACCACGTCCTGCTCGTCCGCGGCCACCACAAGGTCACCGAGCAGGTCCGCGAGGGCGTCCGCGACGGCTTCGTCAAGGACGTGTCGCACTGGGCCGACCCCACCGACCTGCTGCTCGTCGCCGACGTCCTGATCTCGGACTACTCCTCCGCGATCTTCGACTTCGCCCACACCGACCGGCCGATCCTGCTGTTCACGTACGACCTGGAGCACTACCGGGACACGCTGCGCGGGTTCACCTTCGACCTGGAGAAGAAGGCCCCGGGCCCGCTGCTCAAGGACTCGGCGAGCCTGATCGAGGCCGTGCGCGACGCGGACGCGGTGGGCGAGGAGTACGCGGAGGCGCGGGCACGGTTCCGCGAGGAGTTCTGCGACCTCGACGACGGCCACGCCGCCGAGCGGATCGTCGACCGCATGCTCGAGATGTAGCCCGCAGGAGTGTGATCCCGATCCGCCCCGGCCCCGCCGATGAGTTCGGGGGCCGGGGCGGGTCTGTATGTACGGGACGCCAGTGGCTCTAAAACGCACAACTCGCTGCCGAAGGTCGAGCTAGGGTTGAACAAGGTGTGAGGCGTAGGAGTGTAAGGCGGAGG
>NZ_JBSGXB010000183.1:0-15266 GCF_053609185.1 Streptomyces sp. NPDC054956
AGCCCCCGTCCCTCCGCAAGGAGGAACGGGGGCCGTTGCGCGGTGCTGGACCAGCCCTGTGGGACCAGGCGGACTAGACGGACAGCTCGTTGCGGATCGCGGTCGGGGCGTGGAACGCCTCGGTCGCGATCTCCTCGAACTCGGTGACGTCGCTCATGTCGACCGTCTTGCTCATCGAGATGTTGGTGACGCGCTCCAGGATGGCCTCGACGACGACCGGGACCTGGTACTCCTGGGCCCACTTCTTGGCCTGCTCGAAGGCCTCGCCCAGCTGGTCCGGGTCGGTGACGCGGATCGCCTTGACGCCCAGGCCCTCGGCGACCTTGACGTGGTCGACACCGTAGACACCCAGCTCGGGGGTGTTGATGTTCTCGAACTCGAGGTTGACCTCGAAGTTGATGCCCAGGCCGCCCTGCGCCTGACGGATCAGGCCCAGGTAGGCGTTGTTCACGAGGACGTGGACGTAGGGGACCTTGTGCTGGGCGGCGACCGCCAGCTCCTCGATCATGAACTGGAAGTCGTAGTCGCCGGACAGGGCGACGATCGGGGTCTCCGGGTCCGCGGTGGCGGCACCGATGGCGGCCGGGATGGTCCAGCCGAGCGGGCCGGCCTGGCCGCAGTTGATCCAGTTGCGCGGCTTGTAGACGTGCAGCATCTGCGCACCGGCGATCTGGGACAGACCGATGGTGGTGACGTAGCGGGTCTCCGGGCCGAAGGCCTTGTTCATCTCCTCGTAGACGCGCTGCGGCTTCATGGGGATGTTGTCGAAGTGCGTACGGCGCAGCAGCGTGGCCTTGCGCTCCTGGGCGGAAGCGGCCCAGGCGCTGAAGTCGGGCAGCTTGCCCTCGGCCTTGAGCTCCTTGGCGATCTCGATGAAGAGCTCCAGGGCCGCCTTGGCGTCCGAGGCGATGCCGAAGTCCGGGGCGAAGATCTTGCCGATCTGGGTCGGCTCGATGTCGACGTGGACGAACTTGCGGCCCTTGGTGTAGGCGTCCAGGTTGTAACCGGTGTGACGGTTGGCCCAGCGGTTGCCGATGCCGAAGACGAAGTCCGACTCGAGGAACGTCGCGTTGCCGTAGCGGTGCGAGGTCTGGACACCGACCATGCCGGCGGCCAGCTCGTGGTCGTCCGGGATGACGCCCCAGCCCATGAGGGTGGAGATGACCGGGACGTTGGTGAGCTCGGCGAACTCGACCAGCAGCGCGGAGGCGTCCGCGTTGATGATGCCGCCACCGGCGACGATCAGCGGGCGCTCGGACTCCAGCAGGAACTGCAGGGCCTTGGCGGCCTGGGCGCGGGTGGCCTGCGGCTTGTAGACCGGCAGCGGGGAGTAGGTCTCCGGGTCGAACTCGATCTCGGTCAGCTGGACGTCGATCGGGAGGTCGATCAGGACCGGGCCCGGACGGCCGGAGCGCATCAGGTGGAAGGCCTCCTGGAACACGCCGGGAACCTGGGCGGCCTCCAGGACGGTCGTGGCCTTCTTGGTGACCGGCTTGGCGATCGAGGCGATGTCGACGGCCTGGAAGTCCTCCTTGTGGAGCTTCGAGACCGGGGCCTGACCGGTGATGCACAGGATCGGGATCGAGTCCGCGATCGCGGAGTACAGGCCGGTGATCATGTCGGTGCCGGCCGGGCCCGAGGTACCGATGCAGACACCGATGTTGCCCGCCTTGGCACGCGTGTAGCCCTCGGCCATGTGCGAAGCACCCTCGACGTGGCGAGCCAGCGTGTGCTTGATCCCGCCCACGTTCTTGAGCTCGCGGTAGAACGGGTTGATCGCAGCACCGGGGACGCCGAACGCTTGTTCGACACCCTCGAGCTTGAGGATCTCCACTGCAGCGGCGGCGGCTGTCATACGAGGCATCGAGTTCTCCTGCGGGTCTGGCGGTCAGGCTTTTCCGTCATCCGGAAGTTTTGTTCTGCTATACGGAACAAGCTAAGCGGCCAGTTCCCACACGTCAAGGCGGTACGGCAGGCCGGAACCCACCAAAAGCCGCGTTTGGGTCGGTGAGTTGTACGAAAAACCAGGCCTCGACTGAAAATCGAGGGTCTGCCCGCCCTCACGGTGGCAGGTGGTGGAGCATGGCCCTACGCACGGCGACGGAGGGGGTCGGGTTCTCATGGCGGATGCGGTACCGGTGCGCTGCCCGGCGTGCCTGCGGGAGAACGACTACGTGACGCCGGCCTTCCCCTGCGCCTGCGGGACCCCGGTCGTCCCGCCGCTGGATCTGGCCGCGCCGCCCCGGGAGCTGACCCATCGCACCTGGTCGGAGGGGTGGGTGACGATCCGCTGCGGATCGTGCGGGCGGGAGAGCGAGTGGCCGCATCCGGAGGTGGGGTGCGGATCCTGCGGAACCGTGGTGCTCGTCCCGGTGCATCCGCCGGCCCCGCCGCTCGACCCGGATCCGCCGCAGTCCTCCCTGGCGCACCGGGTCCCGACGGCACCCGGGACTCCCCATGCGTCCCAGGCGTCTCAGGGCCCCGAGGGTCCGCGGCCGCCGGAATCCGCGGGCGGGGAGCTGCGGACGGGGCCGCGCCCCGCCTTCCGCCCCGTGACCATCCGCACCGCCCGGGACGCGGTGGCCACGGCCGCGCTGTACCTGCGCTGGCTCGGCTTCCAGGACGTGCGCCAGCCCGACGGCCGGCCCATCCCCTCGGCGGCGGTGGACCTGCGGGCCCCGGGCCTGGTCGCGCAAGTGGACCCGACCACGGCGCCGGCCGGGCTGCGGGCGGTGGAGTGCGTCTGGCTGAACGGGCTCACGGCCTCCGCGACCAGCGTCTACTTCGCGCTCGCCGGTTACACGCAGGACGCCCGCACGCGCGCGGACGAGCTGGCGATACCCCTCTTCGTCATGGACCTCACGGGCATGCCGCAGCCGGTCAACGACCCGGCGGACCAGCTCGTCGCCACAGGGGAATAAGGGGTTCCCCCTGACCCCTTAGTCTCGGTGGGAATTACCTGCCTTTTTGCCGAGGAGCGTTTGATGAGCCTGTACGACATCCCGCTGACCACCCTGTCCGACGAGCCCACCAGCCTCGCCGCGTACAAGGGCAAGGCGATCCTGCTCGTGAACACCGCCTCGCAGTGCGGCCTCACCCCCCAGTACTCGGGGCTGGCCCGGCTGCAGTTCAAGTACGAGGAGAAGGGCTTCACGGTCATAGGCGTGCCGTGCAACCAGTTCGGCGGGCAGGAGCCGGGCAACGCCGACGACATCCAGACCTTCTGCGCGGCCGGCTTCGGCGTCACCTTCCCGATGCTGGAGAAGTCCGAGGTCAACGGCGAGAACCGGCACCCGCTGTACCAGGAGCTGGTGAAGACCCCGGACGCCGAGGGCGAGGCCGGCGACATCACGTGGAACTTCGAGAAGTTCCTGATCTCCCCCGCCGGCGAGGTCGTGGCCCGCTTCCGCCCGCGCACCGAGCCCGAGGCCCCCGAGGTCCTCGCGGCGATCGAGGCGCTGCTCCCCGCCTCCGCGTAGCACCGGCCGGGGCGGTACGGGGCCGCGCGCGCAGCCCCGTACCGCCCTGGGTCAGGCCAGCTCCGCCTCGTCGTACTCCCCCGCCGAGCCGGCCGCGGTGAGCTCGCGCAGCTCCACCCGGCGGATCTTCCCCGACACGGTCTTCGGGAGCTCGGCGAATTCGATCCGCCTGATCCTCTTATAGGGGGACAGCACCGCGCGGGAGTGCTCGAAGAGCACGCGGGCCGTCTCCGGCCCGGGCTGCCAGCCGGCGGCGAGCGTGACGTACGCCTTCGGGACGGCCAGGCGCAGCTCGTCCGGGGCGGGGACGACGGCGGCCTCGGCGACCGCCTCGTGCTCCAGCAGGGCGCTCTCCAGCTCGAACGGGCTGATCTTGTAGTCGGAGGCCTTGAAGACGTCGTCGGCCCGGCCCACGTAGGTGAGGTACCCCTCGGCGTCGCGCGAGGCGATGTCGCCGGTGCGGTACAGGCCGTCGGCCATGGCCTCGGCGGTGCGCTCCGGGTCGTCGCGGTAGCCGGTCATCACCCCGGCGGGGCGGGGGCCGAGGTCCACGCACAGCTCGCCCTCGTCGGGGGACTCCTTGCCGGTGACCGGGTCCAGCAGGACGATCTCGTAGCCGGGGGCGGGGCGTCCCATCGAACCCGGCTTGACGGGCACGCCGGGGAAATTGCCCGCCTGGAGGGTGGTCTCGGTCTGGCCGAAACCGTCGCGGATGGTCAGGCCCCAGGCCTCGCGGACCTTCTCGATGACCTCCGGGTTGAGCGGCTCCCCGGCGGCGACGGCCTCGCGGGGCGGGGTGCGCAGCAGGGTCAGGTCGGACTGGATCAGCATCCGCCACACCGTGGGCGGGGCGCAGAAGGTCGTCACGCCGTGCCGGTCCATCTCGGCCATCAGCCGCTCGGGGTCGAAGCGCGTGTAGTTGTGGACGAACACGGTGGCGCCGGCGTTCCACGGGGCGAAGATGTTCGACCAGGCGTGTTTGGCCCAGCCGGGCGAGGCGATGTTGAGGTGCACGTCCCCGGGGCGCAGCCCGAGCCAGTACATGGTGGACAGGTGCCCGATCGGGTACGAGGCGTGCGTGTGCTCCACGAGCTTGGGCCGGGCGGTGGTGCCGGAGGTGAAGTACAGCATCAGCGGGTCGGTGGCGAGGGTCTCGCCGTCCGGGGTGAAGTGGGGGTCGCAGGCGTACATGTCCTCCAGGCGCCGCCACCCGGTGGGGACCTCGGGCCCGGCCGCGATCCGCGTGTAGCCGCCGGGGACCTCGTCGAACTTGGCGGTGTCCGCGGCCCGCGCGATCACGTGGCGCACGCGCCCTCGCTCCACGCGGTCGCACAGGTCGGCGGCGCCGAGCAGCGGGGTGGCGGGGATGACGACGGCGCGCAGCTTCATGGCGGCGAGCATCACCTCCCACAGCTCGCGCTGGTTGCCGAGCATGACCAGGATCCGGTCGCCGGCGGCCACGCCCTGGGCGCGCAGCCAGTTGGCGGCCGAGTCGGAGCGGACGCTCATCTCCCCGAAGGAGACTCCGTGGCTGGTGCCGTCCTCCTCGACGATCCGCAGGGCGTCCGTTCCGTTGCCGGTGGCGATGTGGTCGAACCAGTCCAGCGCCCAGTTGAACCGTTCGGGGCGGGGCCAGGCGAATCCCGCGCGGGCGGCCTCGTAGTCCTCGCGGCGCTCCAGGAGGAAGTCGCGCGCCGCGAGGAACCGGGCGGTGGCGTCGGGATTCGCGTACGGCGCGTGTGCCGTGTTCTCGGTCATGTCAGGCATCGTGCCGTGTCGGGTACGGGGGTCACCAGAGCGGCGTCAGCCGTGGATTGACCCGAAGCGGACGGACCGGGGGCCGTGCTCCCCGTCGTCGGTCATGGCGGCGACGAGCGCCTCGCCCTCGGCGACGATCTCCTCGCGGCACCGCTTGGAGGCCTCGGCGAACAGCTCGACGGTGAGCGCGTCGCCGTCCAGCTTCCAGAGACCGGCGAGGAAACCGTCGAGGAGCAGGGTGCAGTGGGCCTGGTTCCCCGACCAGCTGCGCCCTTTGAGCTCGGGGGCGATCACGCGGGCGCGGTCGGCGTGGGAGAGGAGCAGGTTGTCGAACTCGGGGAGGAAGCGGGGCGGGGCGGGCACGGCGGCGTCGGGTCGGGGCGCGTCGGGCAGGTCGAAGAGCTCGACGCCGTTCTCGTCCCGGAACGCGTCCAGCCGCGGCCGCAGCCGCTCGAAGGCCTCGCGGAGCCGGGTGAGACCGGCCCAGGTCTGCATGTCCTTGACGGAGGCGGGCCCGAAGGCGCCGAGGTAGCGCAGCACGGCGTCGTCGAGGGCCGTCGCACGGGCCGTCGCACTCTCTTCCCGGCCCTGATCCTGTTCTTCCTCCGGGCCTTCGCCCAGCCATTGGCTCAGGGTGGTGAGCCGTACCTGCCCGCTCTTGCCCCAGACGCCGCGCGGGGTGACCTGCACGAGCGGCAGCCGGCAGCGGGCGGCGACGGACAGCGACTGCGGGTCGGCGTCGGGCCAGTGCGTGAGCAGCTCCTCGCGGATCTCCGCCATGGTGCGCGGCTCGGCCTCGACGAACACCCGGGCCCGCTCGGCCAGGCTGTCGAGGTCCACTCCGGCCAGACCCTTGCGGAAGTAGTTGACCTCCCGGTCGCGGGCGGGCTGGACGAGGGGCCGCAGGGTGAGCGCGTCCTGGGCCGTGTGGGTGTGGATGGTGGACCTCATGGTGACGATCCGGACCACCTCGCGGGACTCCATCAGCCCGGCGAGCTCGGCGGGCCGGAATCCGGCGAGGCGGGCGTGGAGCTGGAAGTAAGGGGGCTTCACGTTCTGCGCCTGCAGCCCGAGGAGGTGCTCCACGGCGCCCGCGGCGGACATCTCGACGCGGCTCAGGAGCAGCTGGCGGGCGAGGGTGGCACGGTTCAGCGAACGGGTGTCGAGCACGGGGTGAGTCGTCCTGGAGGCCATGACGACAAACTAATACCCCTTGCGGACACGTTCTGTCCGCAACTCGAAACGGATCGCGCGGGGGGGGCGGGCGGGCGGGGAACTGCACGGCGCTGCGCGGGTACGAACGAGCACGCCCGGGAACCCGGAGGGCACTGGGGAACCCGGGGAACGCCGGGGAACCCCGCAGGTACGAGCGGGACCACCGGGACCACCAAGCCCACCAGGACCCATTCACCCGGATATCCTGCCTCATGCCCGTAAACACCCGTTCGACCGGGAGCTGACCTGCGATGTCGGAGCGACCAGACCGCCGCCCCTCACCCTCGCCCGCACCGGCGGCTGGTTCGCCCGCGGCCAAGCCCGGGGCCGGTTCGCCCGCGCCCGCGAAGCGGGTGGGATGGCGCCGGCCTGCCGCCGCTCCCTCGACTCCCCCGGCCGCACCCCCACGGGCCCCGAAACCCGCACCCCCGGCTCCCACCCCCGCCGACCACCGCAGCGTGATCGACTCCGCCGTCTACCGCGACGGCCTGCGCATCGCCTCCCCCTCCACCCTCGCGGACACCTTCCGCCAACTGCGCGAACAGCCCGACGGCATGGCCTGGATCGGGCTGCACCGCCCCACCGAAGCCGAACTGCACTCCCTGGCAACGGAGTTCAACCTCCACCCGCTCTCCATCGAGGACGCCCTGGAGGCCCATCAACGGCCGAAACTCGAACGCTACGGAGACACCCTCTTCGTCGTCCTGCGCGCGGCCCGCTACCTGGACGCCCTGGAGGAGGTCGATTTCGGCGAGCTCCACATCTTCGTGGGCCCCGACTTCCTGATCACGGTCCGCCACGGCGCCGCCCCGGACCTCTCGGCCGTCCGCCGCCGCATGGAGGAGTCCCCCGAACTCCTCTCCCTCGGCCCGGAGGCCGCCCTCTACGCCATCCTCGACGCGGTGGTCGACGGCTACGCCCCCGTCGTCGAGGGCGTGCAGATCGACATGGACGAGATCGAGACCGAGGTCTTCAGCGGCGACCCGGAGGTCTCCCGCCGCATCTACGAACTCTCCCGCGAAATGGTCGAGTTCCAGCGCGCCACCCGCCCCCTGGTCGGCATGCTCCACAGCCTGATGGCCGGCTTCGCGAAGTACGGCACGGACGAGGAACTCCAGCGCTACCTCCGCGACGTGGCCGACCACGTCACGCACACCAGCGAACGCGTGGACGGCTTCCGCCAGGCCCTCACAGAAATCCTGACGGTCAACGCCACCCTGGTCTCCCAACAACAAAACGCCGAAATGCGCGCCTTGGCCGAGGCAGGCTTCGAACAGAACGAGGAAATCAAAAAAATCTCCTCCTGGGCCGCCATCCTCTTCGCCCCCACCCTGGTAGGCACGATCTACGGCATGAACTTCGAGGACATGCCCGAACTCAAGTGGGCAGGCGGCTACCCCTTCGCCATCCTCCTCATGGCAGTCGTCTGCGTCAGCCTGTACGTCATCTTCAAGAAGCGCGACTGGCTCTAGCCACGAAGCGGGCCGTGAGGTGGGTGCCACATGGGCACCAGGAGGCTTCCAGCCCTCGAGTGCGGGCTCTTCGCCCTTGGCCTTCTTCCATGCGACTCGGCTCAGACCCCGGCGTGCAGATGGGCTGCCCAAAGGTAGGGCACCTTCGGGTAGAGATCACGGATGCTGCGAACGGCGTGATGCAGAGCATGGGCTGACTCATCTACGTCGATCTCACCATGCCGGTTGGTGACCCGTCCGAGCTCGGTATAGAAGGCGACAGCCATGCGTGAGGCTATCTCGTCGTTTACTTCCCAAAGGGTGCCGATGACGTGCGGGTATCCGGCGAGCTGAAAGGCCGAAGTGAGATGAATGGCCTCGTCGATCAGTTCCGCGGAGGCCATGAAGGCTGTTCGACATGCTGACAGGTATGCCAACTGGGCCGAGTCCGTCCTTACGCCGGCAAGGCTCGCCACAGTGAGCGGGTCACGTTCATGGTCGTGTAGAAGCAGCAAGCTCCGGGACGGGTCGATGGGGTCGTGGGCACCATGGCACGCAAAGTGCGCGATCCCGCAATCAGCGAGGTTGTCCAGGACCCGATTCTTGGTTGGTGTCTCCGACCGAGGAGCGGTCGTCCCGTTACCCGTTGCGTCCGGCTCAACGAGCAGTGTCGGTTTCGGAAGCAGGTCACACAGCAGTGCGACCTCTTCCGAAACGTGATCCAAACGTCCCTGGACACCTGGAGTCGTAGGCATGGCCACGATCAGTGACCGGCGGACGGACGGTGCGGAGGTGCGACGACGACGCGTGTGGTGCAGGGCGCGGATGGTGGTGGTGTACGAGGAGACAACGCGGTCCATTGCTGTCCGCCGCTCCCCAATGGTTGGGCCCGCCTTGGGCCGACCGGAATGATGGCCGGCAGCGTGTAGGGGAAGCAGTGAGAGGAGCCCGCCCGGTGCCCACCAGATGCGGGGCCAGGGCATTCCGGAGGAAGGCTCATCCATAAATCCGAGGCTGCGCAAGACCGGCTCGACCGCCACATCCCAGAGCCACTCCAGGACGGTCCGCAGGATCGCCTGGGCTTCCTTACGCGCGACGGGTGTTGCCTGGGAATCTCCGACGGTTTCCAGGGCCTGGTGGAAAGCCTGGATCCGGTCCACGGCGAGGTCGTGTGTGAGGTCGGGTAGGTTCAGGGACTCGATTCCGTTTGATGTCAACAGGAGCGCATCGCTGCGATGGCGGCTGACGTTGAAACTCACCACCGGGCCGAAGGCGGCTTGTGCCAGAAGCTCGTCGGCGGCGGGGGGACGCGCAAAGCTGGCGAATCCGTCCTGCGCTCGGATGTGGGTCAGAGTGGCCTGGAGTTCGTCGGCGAGGCCTCGTCGATGCTGCCCGGCGTCCACCGCACGCACGGCGGCACTGACCTGACCAATGGGGTCTGCAGGAAGGGTTGTTTCCGTCGGCCGGTCAAGCTCGTCCCGGAGCGCCTCAAAGCGATGGGCCAGGACGGGGTGGCATTCGCGAAGCTCGGCGAGGTCACTCCGCATGTCCAGCGCCTGGTTGTGGAGTACGCCACGGCCCGTCTCAAGCAACTGCAGCGCCCGCAAGGCCCGATCGGCGGGCTCGCCGTCGAGAGAGGCGAGAGTCAGCGCGGCGGCGTCCCCGGACAGCCCAGACCAGTCGCCCAGAGCGTGTTGCTGGTCCCCCCGGCCAAGTCGGCGATCTGCCACCTCGGGGAGCAGCCGCACGGCTTCGGCCAGTAGGTCGGCCGCCAGACCAGGGTCGGTTCGTACGACCAATGAGGCCGCTGCCCGAGCCGCCCGAATTCGGATGGAGGGTCTGAGCCCCTCAGCTTGCCCGCCTTCCAGACCTACTGACAGGGCGCGCTCGAAGTCTTGGTGTGAGCCGGTCCGTTCATACCTGCTGCCCAGAGCCGTCCCCAAGTTGAGTAGGTAGTCAGCGCGCTCTGGATGTTCCACGGGAGTGCTGTCGAGTGCGGCCTGACATGCCGCCACCGCATCGTCCAGATCCAGCACGGATCCGGTCTCCGTGAATCTGACAGTCAACACGGCACCCAGTGCGGAGAGGTAGCGCGGACGCTCAGGGTGTAGGGATGGAACGTCAACGACTGCCGCACGTCCCGCCTCGACCGCAGCCTCGAGGTCCTCGAAGACTCCGGTGTCCTCGAACCGGGCAGCCAGCGTTGCGCACAGGTTGGCGAGGTAGCGGGGGCGATCGGGGCTCCCGGAACCAATGATGTCGAGGGCCTCGCGGGTTCTGTGGATCGCCTGATCGAGGTCCTGCGAGTCCCCGCTGCGCTCGAACCGCTCCATGAGCACTGGGCCGAGATTGGACAGCAATCTCGCCAATGTGGAGTGGCCGGGTGGTGTGGCCTTCACGGCGTCGTGTGCGAACTCGACCGCGGCGTCCAGGTCCGGCAGCGACCCACTGTGCTTGAACCGGGTCCACAGCATCAGCCCGATGTTGGAGAGACGGGTCGGACGGTCGACGTGACCCTTCGCTGTCGCCTGTGCGGACGCACGGCTGACGCTGATTGCCTCGTCCAGGTCCGCCGGATCACCTGCGTACTCGAAGCGCTGCCACAGAGAGATACCCAAATTGTTGAGCAGGGCGTTGAATTCAGCCTGTTGAGGGTCGCTTCCACTGGCAGCGGCGCGACTCGCCTCGATCGCGGCATCGAGGTCTGAGATCTCCCCACTGAGGCGATACCGAGCCAGGAGGGCCCTTCCAAGGCCACTGAGGCGAAGCCCTCGAGCCCGGTGGCCCGGCGGGAGTACCTCCAGAGCTTCCCGGAACGCATCAATAGAACGGTCCAGGTATCCGGTTTCCCCCGTGCTGTCGAACCGGGTGAGCAAAGCGTTGCCCAAACCTGACAGAAACATGGAGCGCCCGGCGTGCTCCTCGGAGGCGACCTCGACTGCGGCCCGGCAACTCTCAATCGCGTTCTCCAGGTCGGCCGGGCCGCCGGTGGTGTCGTATCTGCTGCTCCAGGCCGACCCCAGGTTATGGAGGATTCCAGCCTTGTCGTGGGCCTCGACACAGAGATCGGACGCATGCTGGAACGCGTCGATCGCCGCATCCAGGTCCGACAGACTTCCCTTCTCAGTGAACCTGGTCTTCAGCGCAGTCCCCAGGTTGTTGAGCCCCCCAGCCCGGTCGGCGGGAGACCCTGTTGCCGCCCGCAGGGCCAGCCTGCTCATCTCGATCGCGTCGTCCAGGTTCTCCGCCACACCGGTAAGTGCGAATCGCTCCAGCAGCACAGCTGACAGGTTGGACAGCATGACCAGCCTGTTCCGGTGCTCTGAGGCGGTACTCGCAACTGCGGCCCGGGCAGCGTCGACTGCCTCGTCCAGATCCGTCAGATCACCGCCCGCATCGAAGCGGGATTTCAGGATGACGGCAAGATTGGACAGCGATTCCGCGTGCTGGTCGTCGCCCGCGGGGATGGCCGCCGCGATACGTCGCAGGAGGTCCGTCACCGTCGCGAGTTGCGCAGGGCCCGGCGAAGCGCCCATCCTTTGCTGCATCGCCCAGACGAAGCCGAGCGCATGCCGTGCCACTTCGGGGAGAAGCCCGCCCGGCAGATCTTCCTCATCGGCACCACCGAAGACGAAGCACGGCGCGAAATTCGCGACGGCCTCCTCCATTTCCTGCTGTCCAACTCCTTCAGGAAGCGCCTGGTATCTCAAAGCATGCAACCAGCCGAGCAGGTAGTAACCTTCAAGGTCGGACATGTCGCTGCGGAGAATAGCGTCGAGTCGGCGAGCCTCGACCAACGCTTCCGGCTCCAACACCACTTCGAGGTCTTGCTCTTGGGCCAGCCGGTCCAGTCGTGACTGAACCGCGGCTATCCGCTTCGCCCGCTCATCCGCCGTGACGGAGTGCTCCTTGCTCCCCTGCACGAACCGTCCCGTCACTTGCGCTCCCTGGCTGATCCGCTCGCTGTACCGTCCCGGCCGCCAATGCGGCCTCTGCATTCGGCGGGCTCACAAGGTCGGCTCCGGTACGGGCACCGGGCTGGTCAGCCGCCGCATGACCGCGCCACCGAGTAGAGGGCTCATCGGCTGTTGCTCAATGCGCAGCTTGTCGGCCAGGTCCGTCAAATGAAGACGTACGGATGCCTCCAGCAGCGTGGCATAGGTGTCCGAGGCGGTACGGAAGCGTCGCGCCGAAATGATGACCAGCATGGCGGCGAGCGGCGCCGCGGGCCACCACCACCAGGCCAAGGGCAGGTAGAGCAAGGCCCATCCGGCGAGTACGGCGGCCCGTGTCAACGCGGAGCGCGCTTTGCCGATCTCACCTCGTACCTCTTCCGACAACACGAGCCAAAGGTGTGGCCAGACAGTGAGCAGGCTGACATGCGCGTCCCGGTCCAGCCTGATCACGGCGGCATGGATCCGGTCACTGCTCCAGGTCGGCCGCTCGGGCCGCTCCACAGAGATGCGTTCGCACCTGCGGGCCGCACGATGACGGTCCCGGAGCTCAGGCCGGTCAGCCGGACGAGGAGCACGTTCGCGGAGTAGCAGGGCTGCGTACTCACTCCGTACGGCGTCCCAGCGGCGCTGCCTGCGTACAACGACACGCTCGGCCAACTCGCCGAACGGCCAGGGCCATGCGCTCCAGCCGACGGCCAGCACAACGCGCTCTATCGCGGAGCCAACGGACTGAGCTATCAGTCCAGCGGCTGCTGCGCCGGCGAGAACTGCAGCAAGCAGCACAACCTGGCCGCCCACCGTGGTTGCTTGGGGAGCGCCGGCGGCGTCCGAGATCACGCGGGTAAGCCGACCCACGGATAGCGCGGCCTTGTGACCAAGGGCGTGTCCGGTTGTCGCGACGGCCAAGTACAGAGCGCCCGGTAGCACGAGAAGGGTAAGCCAGCGCTCGGCGAGCTTCTTGCCGAGTTCGCCCAGCAAGCCGCCCACTACGGGAGCCTCTCCCGGATCAGTGCCGTTCCGGTGGGGTCGAGCCGACAGCGCGGCACATTTCCGGCCACCTCATGGCCGGATCGGCCGACGCACAGCTGTAAAGGACATCGGTAGACGATGTCCAGACCGCCAACACCGGCCGGAGTCACGCCGCGCCCCACTGCTCCGTATACCCCCAACGGATCGCCCGCGCCTCGAACCGATACATGCAGGGCGTCCAGAAGACCGCTGAGCGAGGCATCGTTCACGGCACTGCGACCGACCGCAGCTTCGAGAGCACGCAAGTCGGCGGCGTCCTCGTCGAGCAGCGCAGAGAGTTCGTCTCGATGCCCACACACGTACGAAAGCGCCATGGCGGTCCTCAGACCAGCGGACTCGGTCTGGCTGGTCATGTAGAACCCCGTCCCTGCATGTCGTTGAAGCTCCTGACTCGGGCATCCATTCTTCCTACAGACGTGGAGACTCAGGGGCGGATTCGGTGAACTCGAGTACTCGCCTCCCCATGGCCGCGTGAGCGGATCTGCAGGAGAGCCGAGCCATGACCGTCCACCCCAAGTCCACGAGCGTGGCGGCGTCCCTTCGGGATCCTGGTGATGGCCGTGGTGGGCGTGAGTCCGTACGTCATCTTCGAGCAGCGCGACTGGCTCTAGGGGCTCGGGCCGGGGCGACGGGTGGGACGGGTTGTCAGGTCGGTTGGGTGGGGGTGGTGGTGTTTGGGGGCTGGGGCGGTAGCGGGGGGTTCCGGGCAGCAGGCATGATGGGCACATCAGTTCCACACGCCCCGGGAGTCACCGGACGCCGACGTCGGGGCGCCCGGGAGGTCAGAACGTGTCACGCCAGCTGCTCACCGTCGCCCAGGACGGGACGGGCGACTGCCGCACCATCTCCGAGGCGCTCCGTGCGGCCCGTACCGGAGCCGTGATCAGCATCGCCCCCGGCCGTTACGAGGAGAGCCTGACGCTCGCCACCTCCTTGACGCTGACCACCACCGAGGGCCGGGGCAGCGTGGAGCTGGCGCCGCGCCAGGGCTCGGCCCTCGTCATGGCTTGCGATTCGGCCATGGTGAACTCCCTGGTGCTGCGCGGCCACGACGACGGGCTGCCCGTGGTGGACGTGGCCCGCGGGCAGCTCCTGCTCGACCGGTGCGATGTGTACGGCGCCTCCTGGGCGGCCCTGTTCGCCCGTGGCGCGGGGTCGCTGGCGATCCGCCAGTGCCGGATCGAGAACCCGCAGGGTGCCGGAGTGGTGTCCACCTCGGCGGTGGAGAGCCTCCTCGAGGAGTGCGTCGTCGAGCACCTCGGGACCTCCGCCGTGGTCGCCGGCGAGCAGGGCAGGATCTCCGTGCGCGCGGGGCGGCTGCGCGACGCGCGCGGCAACGGCGTCCTCGCGAACGGTCGTTCCCGGGTCCTGGTGGAGGACTGCGAGATCTCCGCCGCCGACAAGCCCGGGGTGGCCGCCGAGGAGGAGAGCACGGTCACCGTTTCGCGGTCCACCGTCACGGACTCCGTTGTGGGCGTGTTCATGAGCACCAGTGGCGCGACCGTCCTGGAGGACGTCACCGTACGGAACACCACCGGTCACGGGTTCGTGGTCGGCGCCGGCTCCGCGCCCACCCTGCGGCGCTGCCGCACGGAACGGACCGCGGGGCACGGGCTGTTGGTGACCGAGCGGAGCCGGGGGGTGTTCGAGGACTGCGCGTTCACCGCCGCCCGGGACGCCGCGGTCCGCGTCACCGACTTCTCCTCCCCCGTCCTGACCGCCACCGTCGTCCGCGACGCCGAGGGGACCGGGGTCGTCCTGGACGAGGACTGCGCCGCCGAGATCGACCGGCTGGAGGTGGTCGGCAGCGGCACGGGCGGCGTACTGATCCGCTCGCGCGCCAATCCCCTGCTGCGGCGCAGCACCGTCGCACGCTCGGCGGGCCACGGCATCGAGGTGCTGGCCGACGGCCGGGGCCGGCTGGAGGACTGCCTGGTCGAGGAGTCCGGGGGCGCGGCGCTGCACGTGTCCGGGCACGGGAACCTGTACGTGGGGCAGGGACGGCTGCGGACCGCCAAGGGTCCCGGCGTGCACGTGGGCGCGCTCGGCTCGGTGGTTCTGCGCGACACGGAGGTGGACGACTGCCTGGGCACGGGCATCCGGGTCGAGGAGCGGGGCGAGCTGACGGCGGCCCGGTCGCGGGTCCGCGGCGCGGGCGAGCACGGGGTGCTGGTCGCGGCGGGCGCCCGCACCTCCCTGAGCTCCTGCGAGGTGACCGGTTCGGCCGCCGACGGGGTCCGTGTGGAGGGTCCGGACCCCGTCTCCGTGATCGGCTGCACCCTGCGGGACAACAAGGGAAGCGGGCTGCGCCAGGCCGTTCCCGGTGACCGCCTGGCGGTGGAGCAGCTCACGAGTGCCGACAACGGAGCCCCGGACGC
>NZ_JBSGXB010000184.1:0-15221 GCF_053609185.1 Streptomyces sp. NPDC054956
GTGCGCATCGCGCACCGGGCCACTGCCGTATGCCGGGCCGGTTGCCCGGGTCCGGCTACGCCGGTGCCGTGCCGTGCGCGGTGTTCTCCGCGGCCAGGGCGGCCGCGGCCCGCGCCTCGCCCTCGGCCTGCGCCCGCTTCGAGTAGCGGATGGTCCAGAAGATCAGCGAGCCGAGGAAGCCGTAGATCAGGAACGGGCTGACGACCACCATGGTGTCGGTGTCGAGCAGGAAGGCCAGCACGACCCGCAGGGTGGCCTCGATCAGGTAGGCGACGCCCCAGACGGTGGTCATCCGCCGCATCACCTTGCGGAACTCGGGGTACTGCCAGAGCCCGTTGAAGTACGCGACGCCCTCCTTCGTCCCGTCGGTGCCGAACTTCCGGCCGAAGTAGAACATCAGAGGACGCGGCGCGAGCAGGGTCGCGAGGCAGAGCACCCCGAACAGGCCGGTCACGCCCGAGTCCTTGATCAGCAGCGCGCGCGCCGAATGCGCGCCGATCAGCGTGACGAGGGCGGTGATCACCAGGAAGACCAGGGTGACCACGGCGAACTCGTCGATCTTGCGCCGCCAGGCGAGGTGGACGGCGGAGTCGACCACCGGCCAGACGCCGCTGACCAGCAGCGCGGCGAACTCGCTCCAGCCCCGGTCGGTGAGCATGTTGTACGTGAGGATCGGAGCGACCACGTTGAAGCCGATGGTCAGGACCCAGCCGATCGCGGCGGCGGCTCCGGACCGGGCCGGTGGGTCGGACCGTGGTGCCGTTGCTTCCTGAGTGGACAAAGTTCCCCCTGGAACAGACCTGATGATGTGCGGTAAGGGGAACGTAAGAAGACGGCCGGGGCGTGGCAAGGGTCCGCCGCCCCAAATCATGATCAAGCTGTCCGGACTGGCCGGTTCCAGACGTCAGGCGCGCAAACCCCTGATGACCAGGGCAGAGACCGCCTCGAACTCGGCCGTGATGTTCGGCGACAGCCAGTCCGCCGCGTACTGCGGATCGTGGAAGCGTCCGGTGGCGTCGAACACGGCCCGGGCGGCGGCCGGTACGTCGGAGGCGCTGAGCGATCCCTCCGCGACCCCTTCGCCGATGATCCGGGACAGCTGCTCGATCAGCTGGGTCAGATGCTGGTCGACCACACCGCTGTTCTCGGCGAGCAGCACCATGTACGTCGCGAACAGCTCCGGATCCTTGCCCGCCTTCTGGCGCTTGGCATCGAACAGCGCCTCCAGCCAGGACTCGAGCTTCGAGGGTGCCGGCTCGGCGGCCGCCGAGACGATCTCCTCCAGCATGACCACGTTCTTGGCGAGCCAGCGGTCGGTGACGGCCTCGCGCAGCGCCGCCTTCGAGGGGAAGTGCCGGTACACGCTGCCGTGGCTGACGCCCAGGGCCCGCGCCACATCCACCACGGTCGCCTTGGTCGGGCCGAAGCGACGCAGCACCTCCTCGGTGGTTTCGAGGATGCGCTCGGGGGTGAGGGGCTCGGCAGCTGCGGGTGGCATGAGTACGACCGTACAGCCGGATCAGTGCTCGCTGTCCAGGTGGGCCATCTGCGCCGCCGGATACCGCTCGCCGGCCGCGGACCCGGCCGGGACTGCCTCCTCGATCGCGGCGAGGTCGGCGGGGGAGAGCACCATCTCCATGGCACCCAGTGCCTCCGCGAGCCGGTCGCGGCGCCGGGCACCCACCAGCGGCACGATGTCCTCGCCGCGCGAGAGCACCCAGGCGATGGCGGTCTGGGCCACGCTGACGCCCTTGTCGTCGGCGACCTTGCGCAGGGCGTCGACGAGGTCGAGGTTCCGGTCGAGGTTGTCGCCCTGGAAGCGCGGGCTCATCCCGCGGAAATCGCCGGGGGCCAGCGCCCGCTCGCGGGTGAAGTGCCCGCTGATCAGGCCGCGGGACAGCACCCCGTACGCCGTGATGCCTATGCCGAGCTCGCGGGCCGTCGGCAGGATCTCCTGCTCGATACCGCGCGAGATCAGGGAGTATTCGATCTGGAGGTCGGCGATGGGGGCCACGGCGGCGGCCCGGCGCAGCGTGTCCGCCCCGACCTCGGAGAGCCCGATGTGCCGGACGTGCCCGGCTTCGACGGCCTCGGCGATGGCGCCGACGGTCTCCTCGATCGGGACGTCCGGGTCCACGCGGGCGATGCGGTAGATGTCGATGTGGTCCCGGCCGAGCCGCTGGAGCGAGTAGGCCAGGAAGTTCTTGACGGCCTCCGGCCGCCCGTCGTATCCGGTGAAACCGCCCTCGACCGTACGCAGGGCGCCGAACTTCACGCTGGTCAGGGCCTGCTCGCGGGCCGCGGCGGGCGCGGTGCGCAGGGCTTCGTTGATGAGGAGCTCGTTGTGCCCCATGCCGTAGAAGTCGCCGGTGTCGAGAAGGGTCACGCCGGCGTCGAGGGCCGCGTGGATGGTGGCCAGGGACTCGGCCCGGTCGGCCTCGCCGTAGAGGGCGGACATCCCCATGCAGCCCAGACCCAGCGGGAAGACCGCGGGGCCGGTGGTGCCGAGGCTGCGCTTCGAGTGGGTCGGGCCGGTCGGCTGGGTCGGGTGGGTGTTCTCGTTCGTCGTCATGGAACGAGAATGGCATGACGGGTGACAGATTTCAATATCTGTCACCCGTCCGTGTGGCGGTGCCCGGCGGGGCGGCGCGATCGGGCCGCGGGGGAGGGTGCGTGCGGTCAGGACTCCGGGTGCGCCAGGCGGCCCAGCAGGGCGATCGCGTCCTCGCGCGGGACGGGCCCGAAGAACTCCGCGTCGACTCCCTCGACGGCTGCGATCGCCCGCGGCGCCAGCTCGGCCCCGGCTTCGGTGACGCGCAGCCGCTTGGCGCGCGTGTCCGCGGGGTCGGTCTCGCGCGCCAGGAGCCCCTTCTGTTCGAGGGTGCGCACCACCTGGGAGGTCATCTTCACGTCGGTGCCGGCCTGGCGTGCCAGTGCCTGCTGGTTGGGGTGCTCGCCCTGGCCGTTGAGCCACCAGGTGCAGGCGAGCAGCACGAACTGCACGTGGGTCAGGTCCAGGGGTCCCAGTACGGCGGCGATGTCGCGCTGCCAGCGCAGGGTGGCGTGCCAGAGCAGGAAACCGGGGCTCTCGCCCGGGGTCAGGGCCATCAGCCCCGAGCCGCCCTGACCAGTGCGGCCATGGTGTCGGGCCAGTCCGCGGTGATCATCGGGCCGATGTGCGGGCCGGCTTCGTCGGCGCCCTCGCCGCTGATCTCCATCCGGTACACCACGCGGCTGCGGTCCGGGCCGAGCCGGTCGATCCGGTGGGTGGTGCGCAGGACCAGCCCGTCGAAGCGCGCCTCGTCGACGAACATCTCGCCCTCGACCGCCTCGGCGACGAGCAGTTCCACCGGGTCCTGGCCGGCCGGGGTCATGGTGATCTCCGCGCCCGCCGCGAAGGAGCCGCGGAGCTCGATCTTCTCGATGTCGGCGTTCCAGGTGCCCCAGCCCTCGACGTCGGCCCACAGGGTCCAGATCGCCTCGGGCGCGGCGGTGGTCTCAACGCTGTGCTCGTACTCCCACATGGGTGCCTCCTGGGTAGATGTTCTGTGCGCAGACTATCTACGCGAAGATTAACTGTCCAGGAGGCCGCGGCCGAACTCGCGGCCGGACTCGCGGCCGGACTCGCGGCCGGGAGTCCGGCCGGGAGGGGTGTCGGCAAGGAGTGTCGGCCGCGGGGCTGCCGTCAGGACGTCGCGCGCAGGATCAGGGCGGCCGCCGCGACCAGGGTCAGGACGGCCGCCGGGGCGAGCTCGTAGTTCTTCGCGCGCAGGTGGGTGAGGACCGCGCCGGCGAAGTAGAGGGTCACGCCGGTCGCGGCGGCGATGCCCAGCGGCGTCAGCCACAGGCCCGCGACCAGGCCGATCGCGCCGGCGGCCTTGAGGCCGGCCAGGCGCGGCAGCCAGGAGTCCGGAACCCCGACGGTCCGCATGTTCGACGTGACCGTCGGGTTGCGCAGCAGCGTGAGGGTGGCGGACGTGGTGAGCGTGAGGGCGAGCAGGGTCGCGACGACGGCGTAGGCAATGAACATGATGAACTCCAACGGTCGATGAGTATGAACCATTGAATAGCATCAACGATCGGCAGAACGCAATCATTTCCGGGTTGTTACGATGTGGGCATGACGGCGCCTCAGGACTCCCCGCACCCCCCGCAGCGGCTGGGCCTGCTGCTCGCCTGGCACGGATCGGTCACCCAGACCCGCATGAAGAAGGCGCTCGGCGCGGCCGGACTGACCCCGCGCCACGCGATGACCCTGATGCACCTGGCCGGCGGCCCCATGGGCCAGCGCGCCCTCGCCGAGCGGCTGGAAGTGGACCCGAGCGTGCTCGTCGGGATCCTCAACGACCTCGAGGGCTGCGGATTCGCCGAACGCCGCCGCGACCCGGCCGACCGGCGGCGCCACAACGTCGCCATCACCGATGCCGGGGCGGACGCCCTGACCAAGACCAACGCGGCCCTCGACGCGGTCGAGCACGGACTGTTCGCGGGGCTGACGGAGCAGGACCAGGACGTCCTGCGGGGACTGCTGGCGCGGATCGATTCGCGCGGCGAGGACTTCGACTGCGCGGAGTAGCCGCGCGGGGCGGGGTTACGGGACTTCGGCGCGGCCGGGCGGGGTGTCGGTGCGCGGCCGGGCGGGGTGTCGGTGCGCGACGCCGCGCCGACGGGCCCCCGGTGGCGGCGCACGGGTGGGGCGTCTGGCTGACGACCGAAACTTCCTTGTCCACCTCATGATCACGGGTTATGTTCCCCGGGCACGTATCGGGGGATCATGGCAGGTGGGGGACATGGCGGAGGATTTCGACGCGGCCAACAGGGGTGTGGCGGCGTGGGGACAGGCCGTCGTGGCCTTGGCGCTCGTAGGGGGACTGGGTCTCGGCTTCTGGGCGATCGCCGCGGAGTCGGCGTCCTCGACCGGCGCGCCGCGACCCGCCACGTGCTCGGGAGGGGAGCCCTCGAAGGGGTCGGCGCAGGCGGGTGGCGCGGCGGCCCGGCGGGTCTCGGGCGCGCAGCTCTGCACGGCGCTGAACCGGCCGGACCTCGCCGATCTGCTGGGTACGCCCGGGGAGATCGCGAAGAGCGCGGGCGGAAGCGCGGGCACCGTGAAGGCCGTGGACGGCAAGGAGATCGCCACTCCCTCGGCCAGGATCGAGTTCGCGACCTGCACGGTGACGCTGACGGCCTCCTACAACTCCCTCCCGGTGGCCACGACGGCAGCCGTCCTGGGGAACGGAGCGCCCCCGCGCACGGTGCTGGGCCGCCCGGCGGTCATCTACTCCGACCGCACCATCAGCATCGGCTTCCGCCGCGACGGGAGCGACGCCCAGAGCGGCCCCGGCGTGCCGGCGAGAGTCCTGGTGGTGGCCCAGGACGGGCAGGACGGCGGCAACTCCTACGAGGTGGCCCTGTGGCGTACGGACGGCAGGGTGCCGGACGACGCGCTGCTCCTCCGCGTCGCCGAAACGGTCCTCCCGACCCTCCCGGACTGGCCCCCGACCGCCTGACCCCGGGCACCCGCGATCCCCTCCGGGCCGCCCAACCCGACGGCGCACACCCCGACGCGGCGCCGTGCCCCCGAGGCACCCCGCGACCCGCACCAAACCGTACGAGGCCTGCGCCCGCCCCCGGCGGAGAGCGAGAGCCCACCTGCGCGGAGCCAGTCCCCTACCTTCGCCCGCCCCGAGGCCAGGGGCGCGGCGCCGCCTACGGAGCTGTAGCCCGCCCGCCCCTGGACTCCTGACCCTGATCTGCCCCGGGGTCACTGCTCCCAAGGCCGCGCCCGGATCGGGGGGTTCCGTGACACGCGCCGCGCGGCCCGTGTCACCGGGGGCGTGGTCCGGGCCCGTGCCCGCGGGGCTGAGTCCGGACCCCTGTGCCCGGGGCTTCGTCCTGTGCCGGGGCCACGCCGGGGCCTCTGCGGCCACGCCCGCGCCCGGGCGCTGCAGGTCCCCGAGCTGCCCCGGGACTCTTGATCCCGGGGCCGCACCCAGACTCGTGTCCCCGGGCTGCGCGCGGACGCCCGCACCCGGGGGTCGTGCCGGGACTCCTGTGCCCGGGCTGCGCCGGGGCCCCTGTGGCCCAAGGCCGCTCCAGGATTCCTAGGTCCGGGTCTGCGTCCCGGCTTCTGTCCCTTGGGCTGCGCCGGGGCTCCTGCGCCTAGGGCCGCTCCAGGATTCGTAGGTCCGGGTCTGCGTCCCGACTCCTGTCCCCCGGGCTGCGCCGGGGCCCCACGCCTGGGCTCGTACCCGCTGGGCCGCGCCTCGCGGACGGTTGATCCGGGCTCGCCCGGCCCAGGGGCGGGGTTCCGGGTGCGGAGCCGTAGGCCGCCTGTCCACGCAGCGCTGAGCTCTGTCCCCGCCCGCGCAGCGTCAGGCCCCCGGCGGGGTCCCCGTTCGGGTGGGGGTGGGGGGTGGGGTCAGGGTGGCGGCCGTGTGGAGGGCTGTGGTGCGGGCCCAGGGGCCTGTGGTGGCCAGGCCCACCAGGAGGACCAGGGCGCCGCACGCCGTGATGATCCACCAGGCGGGGCGGGCCGCCTCGACGAAGGCGGATGCGGTGGCGGGGGCACCGGCCATGCCGGCGGCCAGGACCGCGCCGACGATCGCCACGCCCAGGGCTCCGCCGGTCTGCCGGCTGGTGGAGGCCAGGGCCGCGGCCACGCCCGCCTGGGCGCGCGGCATGCCGGAGAGGGCGGTGTCGGTGATCGGGGCGTTGACCATGCCGAAACCGAGTCCGAAGAGCACGTACCCGCCGAACAGGAGCCGGTCGGAGGACTCCGCGGCGAACGCGGCGAAGAGGAGGCCGCTCGCCGCCATGGCCACCCCCGCGATCGCCAGCGGCAGCCGCGGTCCGCGGCTGCCGACCAGCCGGCCGGACACCGGGGCGCAGAGGAAGGCCAGCGTCGCCATGGGGAGCATGTACAGGCCGGCGTGCAGGGCGTCGAGGCCCCGTACGTCCTGGAGGTAGAGGGTGTTCAGGAACAGGAACCCGGACATCGCGGCGAAGGCGCTGACCGCGATCACCGTGGCCCCGCTGAAGGGGGCGCTGCGGAAGAACCGCGGGTCGATCAGGGGCTCCTCGCGCCTGGACTCGTACACCAGGAGCCCCACCAGCGAGGCGACGGCGAGGACGGCGCAGCCGAGGATCAGCGGGGAGGTGGGGCCGGCGGCCGGGGCCTCGATGATCCCGTAGGTGATCGAGCCGAGCAGGAGCATGACCAGCAGCTGCCCGACCGGGTCCGGCCGGCGCGGACGGTCGGACCGGGACTCGTCGATGTAGCGCAGGGTCAGAGCGAGGGCGACCACCCCGACGGGGAGGTTGATCCAGAAGATGGAGCGCCAGCCGACGGAGTCCACGAGCAGGCCGCCGATCAGCGGGCCCGCGGCCATGGAGATGCCGACCACCGCGCCCCACACCCCGATGGCGCGGGCGCGCTCGCGCGGGTCGGTGAAGGTGTTGGTGATGATCGACATGGCGACCGGGTTGAGCATCGAGCCGCCCACCGCCTGCATCATCCGGAAGACGATGAACCACTCCAGGCTCGGCGCGAGCGAGCAGAGCAGCGAGCCGAGGGTGAAGAGGACGAGGCCGACGGCGAAGACCTTGCGGCGGCCGATCCGGTCGGCCGTGGAGCCGGCCAGTATCAGGAACGCGGCCAGGACCAGCGTGTATGCGTCGATGCTCCACTGCATGCCGGCCACGGAGGCGTCGAAATCGCGTCGCATCGCGGGGAGTGCCACGTTGAGGACGGTGTTGTCGAGGCTGACGATGAGCAGGCTCATGCAGCAGATCGCCAGGACGAGCAGCCGCCTTCTGGGGCTCAAGTCGCTCATGATGCGGATAGTACGCCTAACTAAAGAAATATGACGTAGGGCGCGCCTGGGCGACAATGGGGGGATGACCACGCTCCCTCCGCCTCTCGCGATCGGCCCGCACACCGTGCAGCCCCCGGTGGTGCTCGCGCCGATGGCAGGCATCACCAATGCCCCGTTCCGAACCCTGTGCCGCGAGTTCTCGGGCGGCAAGGGGCTGTTCGTGAGCGAGATGATCACGACCCGGGCCCTGGTCGAGCGCAACGAGAAGACCATGCAGCTGATCCACTTCGACGAGACCGAGAAGCCTCGTTCGATCCAGCTGTACGGGGTGGACCCGGTGACGGTCGGCAAGGCGGTCCGCATGATCGTCGAGGAGGACCGCGCCGACCACATCGACCTCAACTTCGGCTGCCCGGTCCCCAAGGTGACCCGCAAGGGCGGCGGCTCGGCCCTCCCGTACAAGCGGAACCTGCTGCGCGCGATCCTGCGCGAGGCCGTCGCGGGCGCCGGCGACCTGCCGGTGACGATGAAGATGCGCAAGGGCATCAACGACGACCACCTCACCTATCTCGACGCCGGCCGGATCGCCGTCGAGGAGGGCGTGACCGCCATAGCCCTGCACGGCCGCACCACCGCCCAGCACTACGGCGGCACCGCCGACTGGGAGGCCATCGCGCGGCTCAAGGAGCACGTGCCCGAGATCCCGGTGCTCGGCAACGGCGACATCTGGTGCGCCGAGGACGCGCTGCGCATGGTCCGCGAGACCGGCTGCGACGGCGTGGTCGTCGGGCGCGGCTGCCTGGGGCGGCCGTGGCTGTTCAACGACCTGGTGGCGGCCTTCGAGGGGCGCCCCGAGGACTTCCACAAGCCCACGCTGCGCGAGGTCGCCCGGACCATGCTCCGGCACGCCGAACTGCTGGGGGAGTGGATCGGTGACGAGGCGCGCGGGGTGATCGACTTCCGTAAGCACGTGGCCTGGTACACCAAGGGCTTCTCGGTGGGTTCGGAGATGCGGCAGAAGCTCGCCGTGACCTCTTCCCTGGCCGAACTGGATGCTCATTTGAGCGAGCTCGATCTGGATCAGCCCTGGCCCGAGAGTGCGGACGGTCCGCGTGGCAGGACGTCCGGAAACAACCGGGTTGTCCTGCCCGAGGGCTGGTTGAACGATCCGTACGACTGCGCGGGCGTGAGCGAGGAAGCCGAACTGGACACGTCCGGAGGCTGAGAATTCGCTGGCAAAACGTGCCACGGGCGGCGTGACATACGCCACGCATGGGTGAGGTTTCGCTCAGATGAGCGCGTTGGTCACGGGTAAGACTTTCAAAGGGTGGCACTGGGTGCCACCCTTTGTGCGTTCAAGTATTGAACGCAAATGTATCGATGATCGCTCATCCGAGCGGGATCAGGCCTCAGGAGGCCCTTCACCCTTCGGGATGTGAACGCTCTTCGTAGGTTCTGGCTACTCACCAGTTACTTTCGATCTGGTGGCGGGCGGGTGGTTACGGCCACATGACGACCAAGTGGACGTACCCATAAGCCTTCGATCTGGGTATGTTCCTGGCCGTCAGGGCAGCCACCCGAGCCTCGAGGAGTCGAGACCCGTGTCGGAAAACAAAGATCAGAAGTTCGTCTACGACTTCACGGAGGGCAACCGCGACCTCAAGGACCTTCTCGGCGGCAAGGGTGCCAACCTCGCCGAGATGACCAACCTGGGTCTGCCGGTCCCTCCCGGCTTCACCATCACCACCGAGGCCTGCAAGGTCTACCTCGAAAGCGGCGAGGCCCCGGCCGAGCTGCGCGAGGAGGTCAGCGCGCACCTCGCCGCCCTCGAGGCGAAGATGGGCAAGAAGCTCGGCCAGTCGGACGACCCGCTGCTGGTCTCCGTGCGCTCCGGTGCGAAGTTCTCGATGCCCGGCATGATGGACACGGTCCTCAACATCGGCCTCTCCGACGAGTCCGTCACCGGGCTCGCCGCGCAGGCCGGCAACGAGCGCTTCGCGTGGGACTCGTACCGCCGCCTCATCCAGATGTTCGGCAAGACCGTCCTGGGCGTCGACGGCGAGCTCTTCGAGGAAGCCCTCGACGAGGCCAAGGCCGCCAAGAAGGTCACCGTCGACACCGACCTCGACGCCGCCGACCTGAAGAAGCTGGTCACCCGCTTCAAGAAGATCGTCGCCAAGCAGGCCGGCCGCGAGTTCCCGCAGGACGCCCGCGAGCAGCTCGACCTCGCCGTCGAAGCGGTCTTCAACTCCTGGAACACCGACCGCGCCAAGCTCTACCGCCGCCAGGAGCGCATCCCGAGCGACCTGGGCACCGCGGTCAACATCTGCTCCATGGTCTTCGGCAACCTCGGCCCGGACTCGGGCACGGGCGTCGCCTTCACCCGCGACCCGGCCACCGGCCACGCGGGCGTCTACGGCGACTACCTCCAGAACGCCCAGGGCGAGGACGTGGTCGCGGGCATCCGCAACACCGTCCCGCTCGCGGACCTGGAGACCATCGACAAGGTCTCGTACGACCAGCTCATGACGATCATGACGACGCTGGAGACCCACTACAAGGATCTCTGCGACATCGAGTTCACCATCGAGCGCGGCCAGCTGTGGATGCTCCAGACCCGCGTCGGCAAGCGCACCGCCGGTGCCGCCTTCCGCATCGCCACGCAGCTCGTGGACCAGGGCCTGATCGACGAGGCCGAGGCCCTCCAGCGCGTCAACGGCGCCCAGCTCGCGCAGCTGATGTTCCCGCGCTTCGACGAGGGCGCCAAGACCACGCTGCTGGGCCGCGGCATCGCCGCTTCCCCGGGCGCGGCCGTCGGCAAGGCCGTCTTCGACTCCTACACGGCCGTCAAGTGGTCCCGCTCCGGCGAGAAGGTCATCCTGATCCGCCGCGAGACCAACCCGGACGACCTGGACGGCATGATCGCCTCCGAGGGCATCCTGACCTCCCGCGGCGGCAAGACCTCGCACGCCGCCGTCGTCGCCCGCGGCATGGGCAAGACCTGTGTCTGCGGCGCCGAGGACCTCGAGGTGGACACCAAGCGCCGCCGCATGACGGTCGGCGGGACGGTCGTCGAAGAGGGCGACGTCGTCTCCATCGACGGCTCCACCGGCAAGGTCTACCTCGGTGAGGTACCCGTCGTACCGTCCCCGGTCGTCGAGTACTTCGAGGGCCGCATGCACGCCGGCGCCGACGACGCCGACGAGCTGGTCGCCGCCGTGCACCGGATCATGGCCTACGCGGACCGCGTCCGCCGTCTGCGGGTGCGAGCCAACGCCGACAACGCCGAGGACGCGCTGCGCGCCCGCCGCTTCGGCGCCCAGGGCATCGGCCTGTGCCGCACCGAGCACATGTTCCTCGGCGAGCGCCGCGAGATGGTCGAGCGCCTGATCCTCGCGGACACCGACGAGGAGCGCGAGGGGGCGCTGGACGCCCTCCTGCCGCTGCAGAAGAAGGACTTCGTCGAGCTGTTCGAGGCGATGGACGGGCTGCCCGTCACCGTCCGCCTGCTCGACCCGCCGCTGCACGAGTTCCTGCCCGACATCACCGAGCTGTCGGTGCGCGTCGCCCTCGCCGAGTCCCGCAAGGACGCCAACGAGAACGACCTGCGCCTGCTCCAGGCCGTGCACAAGCTGCACGAGCAGAACCCGATGCTGGGTCTGCGCGGCGTCCGCCTCGGCCTGGTCATCCCCGGTCTGTTCGCCATGCAGGTCCGGGCGATCGCCGAGGCCGCGGCCGAGCGCAAGAACGCCAAGGGCGACCCGCGCGCCGAGATCATGGTCCCGCTCGTGGGCACCGTCCAGGAGCTGGAGATCGTCCGCGAGGAGGCCGACGCGATCATCGCCGAGGTCGAGGCCGCCACCGGCACCAACCTCAAGCTGACCATCGGCACGATGATCGAGCTGCCGCGCGCCGCGCTGACCGCCGGCCAGATCGCCGAGGCCGCGCAGTTCTTCTCCTTCGGCACGAACGACCTGACCCAGACGGTGTGGGGCTTCTCCCGCGACGACGTCGAGGCCAGCTTCTTCACCGCCTACCTGGAGAAGGGCATCTTCGGGGTCTCGCCCTTCGAGACCATCGACCGCGACGGCGTCGGCTCCCTGGTCCGCAGCGCGGTCGAGGCCGGCCGGGCCACCCGCCCCGACCTCAAGCTCGGCGTCTGCGGAGAGCACGGCGGCGACCCCGAGTCCGTCCACTTCTTCCACGAAGTAGGCCTCGACTACGTCTCCTGCTCGCCGTTCCGGATTCCGGTCGCGCGCCTGGAGGCCGGCCGTGCCGCCGCCGAGGCGAAGGGCAGCGACAGCCGCTGACCCTCCCGGGCCCCGTCACGGGGCCCCACTTGGACCGCGCCTGCCCCCGGGTTCCCTGACACCCGGCGGCAGGCGCACCTATTTACCGGCCGCCGGGGTTCCGTTCCCGGGGGCCGCGTTCCCGCCGCCCGCGGGCCGGTGAATATTCGTTCAATGTTGTTCCACCCGCCTTAACGGCAACAGGCGGTGGACGGATCCCCACCCGTCCACCGCCTGCCGCCAATCCGCCGGACACGTCGGCGCTTCCCGGTGCGACCGACCGCCAGGCCCCGCAAAGCCCCCCACGGCCTTCGCGGAGCGTTTCGGTCGCGCCGGAGTGTGCCCGGCGGAGTACAGGATTTCGGTTGTCACGCCCCCGCCGAAAGGGGTTTCAACTGTGGCTGAAAGGCCATGGTGACCACGTGTGACGGCATGCATACTCGTGGGGCGGGGGGATTGCGGTTGCACAGGTGGGGGTTCGGTGCTGCGTATCCATTTCACTGGAGTGGACCTGGCACGCGTAAGGATGGCAGGGCGTCCCGATGCGTTGTGGGAAACGATTCTGAGTTTTCACCGATTAAGAGACCGGCGGGATGCCCGGCTCTTCGGCGATTGGCGTACGGAAACCCGGAGCAGGTTGAATGCTGAAACACGGCTCCTCGGCGCGCTGATACCGAGCCGCGGCTATTTCCCCGATTTCCTCACCCCCGTCGAGGGGCAGTACGGATGGGACGTCGGCCTCGACGCCCTGCGCGCGATCCGCCCCGAGCGGATGCGGCGCGAGCTCGTGCTGCTCGGCAAGGGGGCGGGAGCGGGCTCGGGAATGGCGGCGGCCTTCGGGATGCCCTCGGCGGCCGGTACGGGCGCGGGCGCCGACGGGCAGGTCCCCCGACGGCTGCGCGACCTCATGGAGGACTCCACCGCGCACCTGCCCCGGCTCCTGGCCGAGCTGCGCGGCTACCACCGGGCGGCCGTGGAGCCGTACTGGACCCACATCCAGGCCCAGATCGAGGCCGAGCGGGCCGCACGCGGCCGGGCGCTGCTCGACGGGGGAGCGGACGAACTGCTCGCCTCCCTGCCGTCGATGCTGCGCTGGCGGGCTCCGGTGCTGGAGTGCGACTACCCCGTGGACCGGGACGTACGGCTACGGGGGCGCGGGCTGCTGCTCCAGCCCTCGTTCTTCTGCCGGCGCACGGCGGTGACGCTGCACGATCCGGAGCTGCCGCCGGTACTGGTCTACCCGGCCGCGGCCGAGCTGGCCTCGGCCCAGCCCGGCTGCGAGGCCACCCGGCCGGCCGAGGAGCAGCGCCAGCACCGCCAGCGGACCCTGGGCAAGCTCGTCGGGCACACCCGCTCGGTGGTGCTCCAGGCGATCGGCGACGGGGCCACCACGAGCGAGCTGGCCCGGCGCGCGGGGGTTTCGCTGGCCTCCGCGAGCCAGCATGCCGGTGTCATGCGGGAGGCGGGGCTGGTCACCACGCTGCGGCGGGGGAACGCGGTGCTGCACACGGTGACCCCGCTGGGTGCTGCGCTGCTCAAGGGTGGGGCCGTGGTCTCGTGACGGGGCCGCACCCCGGCGGGTTCCTCCCCGCCGGGGTGCGGATGGCGGTGCCGTGCGGCGCCGTTCCCGGGGCTCCGCCCCGGACCCCGCGCCTCAAACGCCGGCGGGGCTGGGTTTGCCCCGGCGGCCGTCAGACGCGGAACGGGCCCGTTACCTCGTACGTGATGCCGCCGCTGGAGTTGCCGCTCGTGCCGCGCTGGCTGCTGAAGTAGAGGCGGTTTCCGGCGGGGGAGAAGGCCGGGCCGGTGATCTCCGAGGAGGACTGGCCCGTGACCCGCAGGAAGGGGGCGACCACGTCGTCCGGGGTGATCACGCAGATCTCCAGGTTGCCGCCGTCCTCGGCCACGTACAGGTCGCCGTACGTGGACCCGGTGACGTTGTCGACGCCCGTCAGCGGGGCGCCCCCGCCGACCACCAGGGAGTCGTCGTAGGCCAGCTCGTAGGTGCTGTTCGCGAGGTTGAGCTGCCAGACGCGGTTGTCGCCCTTGGTCGTGAACCAGACCTGGTCGTTGGCGTAGTGGCAGCCCTCGCCGCCGTTGAAGTGCTTGGCGCCGGACACCTGCGTGCGGGTGGTGGTCGGGGAGCCGTCCGGGTCCGGGACGTTCTGCCAGGTGAAGGAGCCCGAGGTGCCGCTTCCGGCGACCAGGACCTGGAGGGTGCCGGAGGAGAGGTTGCCCCAGGTGGTGGGGAGGAACCGGTAGAAGCAGCCGTTCGTCTCGTCCTCGGTCAGGTAGACCGCCTGGCGGACGGGGTCGGCGGCGGCGGCCTCGTGCTTGAACCGGCCCATGGCCGGGCGCTGCACGGCCGCGTTCACGCCGTACGGGTCGGTCTCGTAGACGTAGCCGAGGCTGACCTCCTCGCAGGACAGCCACGTGTTCCACGGGGTCTTGCCGCCGGCGCAGTTCTGCCGGGTGCTGGACAGGATCCGGTAGGCGCCGGTGATGGTGCCGGAGGAGTCGAACGTGACCGCGCTCGCGCCGCCGGAGGGGTTGATCTCCGAGTTCGACACGTAGATCCAGCCCGAGCCGTCCGCGAAGCAGGCGCCGCCGTCGGGGGCGCTGTGCCAGGTGTACGAGGTCCCGCTGACGGTCTGGCTCGAGCGGGCGATGACCCGGCTGGTGAAACCGCTGGGGAGCATGATGCCGTTCGCGTCCGCCGCGCCGAGCGCGCCGTAGGGGCCCGGGCCGGGCTGGGCGGGGGCCGCGTAGGCCGCCCCGTGCATCAGCGTGCCGCCGAAGGCGGCGGCAGAGGTGCCGATGACGGCCCCGCGAAGGAAGGTACGACGTTCCACGGTCACTCCTGTGGGAGGAGAAGCTCCGCGGCCGGCCGGACGCGGAGTCGCACACGCGTCGAGGAACTTAGAACCGCCGAGTTGACGTGACGTCAATTCCATATGGCGCGGGGGCGACCGGCGCGGGGGCAATCCGACAGGAGGATTTCAGGATTTCGAGGCGGTATTTCCAGAAGGCCGCGTCGACCTCCACCGCATCGGCGACGGGCGTCCCGGCGGGCCCCCGGGGCGTCCCCGCGGGGCCCGCCGGGACGCGGCGGGGTGAG
>NZ_JBSGXB010000185.1:0-15156 GCF_053609185.1 Streptomyces sp. NPDC054956
GGGTACCCCTGCTGGTATCCGGGGTACCCCGGGTACCCGCCACCGTACGGGGGCTGCTGGCCCGGGTAGCCGTAGCCGGCCGGGTCCGGCTGCGCCGGGTACCCGTACGCGGGCGCGGTCCCGGGCATCGGCCCGGTGGCCGGTCCGGGCTGGGGAGCGGGCGCGGGGCCCTGCCCGGGCGCCACCGGCGCGGCCGGGGGTATGGAGCCGCCGGGCATGCCCGCGACGGTCTGCTGGTCGTGAACCCCCGACACGCCCGGCGCCGGCTGCTGCTTCCCCAGCTCCACGGCGGGCCTCTCGGGCGGCGCCCAGGGGTCTCGTGGCTCAGGGCTCTGATCGGTCATACGGCGCCCCCCTCTCGTACGGCCATGCTAAGCGCTGCCTCGGACACTCCCGGTCCTGCCTACGATGAAGCCGATCCGTCCGCACCGCGTCCCTCCGGAGGCACCCTCATGCCCGACCTGCACCCCTTCATCGCGGGGCTGCCCAAGGCCGAACTCCACGTCCACCACGTCGGCTCGGCCTCCCCCCGCATCGTGGCCGAACTCGCCTCCCGGCACCCCGACTCGAAGGTCCCCACCGACCCCGAGGCCCTCGCCGACTACTTCACCTTCACCGACTTCGCGCACTTCATCGAGGTCTACCTGTCGGTGGTCGACCTCGTCCGCACGCCCGCCGACGTACGCGACCTCACCTTCGAGGTCGCCCGTGACATGGCCCGGCAGAACATCCGCTACGCCGAGCTCACCATCACCCCGTACTCCTCCACCCGCCGGGGCATCGACGAGAAGGCCTTCATGGAGGCCATCGAGGACGCCCGCAAGGCCGCCGAGGCCGAGCTCGGCGTGATCCTGCGCTGGTGCTTCGACATCCCCGGCGAAGCCGGCCTGGATGCCGCCGCCGAGACCGCCCGCCTCGCCGTCGACCTGCGCCCCGAGGGCCTGGTCTCCTTCGGCCTCGGCGGTCCCGAGATCGGCGTACCGCGCCCGCAGTTCAAGCCGTACTTCGACCGGGCCCGCGCCGCGGGCCTGCACAGCGTGCCGCACGCCGGCGAGACCACCGGTCCCGAGACCGTCTGGGACGCCATCCGCGAGCTGGGCGCCGAGCGCATCGGCCACGGCACCAGCTCCGTCCGCGATCCGGAGCTGCTCGCCTACCTCGCCGAGCACCGCATCGCGCTGGAGGTCTGCCCGACCTCCAACATCGCCACCCGCGCGGTCACCGACCTCGACCAGCACCCGGTCAAGGAGATGGTGGCGGCCGGCGTGCTCGTCACCATCAACAGCGACGACCCGCCGATGTTCGGCTCCGACCTCAACAACGAGTACGCGGTGGCCGCCCGGCTGCTGGACCTGGACGAGCGCGGGCTCGCGCAGCTCGCGAAGAACGCCGTCGAGGCCTCCTTCCTGGACCCGGCCGGCAAGGCGAAGCTCAGCGCCGAGATCGACACGTACACCTCCGCCTGGCTGGCCTCCTGACGCCTGCGCACAACCCCGCCCGCAAGAATGGGGTGCATGCGCACCCTGACTGCCGTAGGCCACCGCGGGGATCCCTACCGCGTCCGCGAGAACACCCTCCCCTCGATCCGCTCCGCCTTCGACCGCGGGGCGGACGCGGTCGAGATCGACGTGCGGATGACCCGCGACGGGGTCCCCGTACTGCTCCACGACGAGACCCTCCAGCGGCTGTGGGGCCATGACGTGCGGCTCGACGCCGTCACGGCCCCGCAGCTCAAGGAGCTGACGGACGGCGGGGTTCCGACCCTGCGCGACGCCCTGATGGCCGCCGGGGCGGGCCGGGTCATGGTCGACCTGCCCGGTGCGACGGCCGAGACCGTGCGCACCGTCGTCGGGCAGGTCCGCGAGTGCGGGGCGCGCGACCGCACGTACTACTGCGCGGGTCCCGACACGATGCTGGCGGTGCGCGCCGCCGATCCGGGCGCCGAGATCGCGCTGACCTGGACCACGCTGGCGCCGCCGCGCCGGGTGCTGATCGACGCGGTGGCCCCCAGCTGGCTCAACTACCGCTTCGGGCTGGTCGGCCGGGAGCTGGTGGACGCCCTGCACCGGGACGGCCTGCTGGTGTCGGCCTGGACCCCGGACACCAAGCGGTCGATGCGCGCGCTGATCGGGGCCGGGGTGGACTCGATCACGACGAACCGGGTGGACGTGCTCACGGCCGTACGGGCCGGGCTCGGACGGTGATACGGGCCTGGGGGGAGCTCGGAGCGCGGATCCGGCGGGCCGATCCGCGCCTGCAGGACCTCGGGCTGACGCTGCTGGTGCAACTGGCCGTCACCATGCCCTTCGTGGTGCCCCGGTCGGCCGACGTGCCGCCCGCGGACTGGGCCTCGTACGCGATGACCACGCTCGGCGTCCTTCCGCTGGTCTGGCGGCGGCGGGCTCCGGTGGCGGTGCTGGTCGCGATCCTCCTCGCGGGCGGCGCGTACAAGCTGACGATCGACGGGCCCGGGCAGCCGCTTCCGTACGCCGGGCTGATCGCCTTCTACACGGTCGCCCTGCAGTGCACGGCCCGGGTCCGGCTGACGGTGGGCCTGCTCACGGTCCTCGCGGTCGCCCTGTCGGTGGGCTGGAACACCGGGACCGCCCGCGAACTGCTCTTCACCCTGTTCGTCTCGGGCGCCGCCTACGCGCTGGGGCGGCTCCAGCACACGCGGCAGGCCTATCTGAGGGCCGTCGAGGAGCGGGCGGCCCATCTGGAGCGGGCCAACCGGATCGAGGCGGAACAGGCGGCGGCGCGCGAACGTGCCCGGATCGCCCGGGAGATGCACGACATCCTCTCGCACGCGGTCAGCATCATGATCGTGCAGGCGGAGGCCGGTCCGGTGGCGGTCCGGCGGGCTCCGGAGCGGGCCGAGGCCGCCTTCGACGCGATCGCGGACACGGGCCGGGAGGCGATGGCCCAGCTGCGCACGATGCTGGGCGTGCTCCGCGAGGACGGTCCGGCCCCGCGCGCACCCCAGCCGGGGGTCGCGGGGCTGCCGGCGCTGCTCGACCGGGTGCGGATGGGCGGCCCGGAGATCTCGTACGAGCAGACGGGACAGGTCCGGGCGCCTGCGCCGGCGGTGGACACCACCGCCTACCGGATCGTGCAGGAGGCGCTGACGAACGTGGTCAAGCACGCGGGGGCCCGGCGGGTGGCGGTACGGCTCCACCACGCGCCCGGGGAGCTGGCGATCACGGTGACGGACGACGGGCGGGGGCCCGCGCCGGGCGGCTCCGGCGGGCACGGGCTGATCGGCATCCGGGAGCGGGCGGCGGCCCACGGGGGCACGGCGGTCTGCGGGCCGCGGATGGACGGACAGCCGGGCTTCGAGCTGCGCGTCGTGCTTGTAACCTCGCGGCTGGAGGTGGGGAATTGACGATCCGTGTGGTGGTGGCCGACGACCAGGAGCTGGTGCGCAGCGGCTTCGCGATGATCCTGGACGTCCAGGACGACATCGAGGTGGTGGCGGAGGCCGGGGACGGCGCGGCCGCCGTGGCGGCGGTCCGCGCGCTGCGGCCCGACGTGGCGCTGCTGGACGTGCGGATGCCGGTGCTCGACGGGATCGAGGCCTGCCGGACCATCACGGCGGAGACCTCCTGCCGGACGGTGATGCTGACGACCTTCGACTCGGACGAGTACGTGTACGAGGCCCTGCACGCGGGTGCGAGCGGGTTCCTGCTCAAGGACGTGCGGCGGGACGATCTCGTGCACGCGGTACGGGTGGTGGCGGCGGGCGAGTCCCTGCTGGCGCCTTCGGTGGCGCGGCGGCTGATCGAGGAGTACACGGCGGCCACGGCCCGGCCCTCGGCGGCGCTGTCCGCCGAGCGGCTGGAGGTGCTGACGGCCCGGGAGCGGGAGACGCTGCTGCACCTGGGGCGGGGGCTGTCGAACGCGGAGATCGCGGTGGCGCTGACGGTGAGCGAGCACACGGTGAAGTCGCACGTGGGGAACGTGCTGTCCAAGCTGGGGCTGCGGGACCGGATCCAGGCGGTCATCTGCGCGTACGAGACGGGGCTGATCGCGGCTGGCTCCGGGGTATCTCCCTCTGGGGAGTGAGGCGACGGGGGGCTCCTCCCTCGCGGTGGTGAGTTGTCGTACCGGCGAAGACCACTCCTGATGGTGATCCGCAACTACCCCTGTGACCAGCAGCATTGAGGTCATCGGGGCAGCACCGCCCCGCGGATCTCACAGGGGGAAACCATGAACGCGACCACTCGTACGCTGATCGCCGCCGCTCTGGTCATGGGCATCGCGGCCGGGCCGGCGGCCCTCGCCGCCCATGCGGCGCCGTCCGCGCCGTCGGCCGCCGCGGCCACCTCGGCCGCCCCGGTCGTGTCGACCCCGCCGAACGCCGCGGCGCTGGAGCGGGCCATCGCGGGGCTGGGCGCGGGGCACGAGGAGGCCACGGCCGCGCTGGTGCGGGTGGGCGGCACGAGCGGCGGCTGGCGGGGCAGTTCGGGCGTCGCGGACATCCGGACCGGGCGCGAGGCGATCGAGAACGGCCGGTTCCGGGCCGGGTCGGTGACCAAGACCTTCACCGCGGCGGTGGTGCTCCAGCTCGTCGCCGAGGGCAGGGTGGATCTGGACCGGCCGGTGCGCGCGTACCTGCCGGAGACCGTTCCCGCCGCGTACGGCACGGTCACGGTCCGGCAGCTGCTCAACTACACGAGCGGGATCCCGGCGGCCGACGGTCCGGGCGACTCCTTCGAGGCGCAGTGGGAGCACCGCTTCGACGTGACGGACCCGCACGACCAGATCGCGGACGCCATGGCCAAGAGGCCCGAGTTCGCGCCGGGCACCGCCCAGCACTACCTGAACATCGACTACACCGTGCTGGGCGTGCTGATCGAGAAGGTGACGGGCACGACGTACGAGAAGGCGGTCGGGGCGCGCGTCCTGAAGCCGCTGGGGCTGCGGGACACCTCGCTCCCGGGTCGGTTCCAGACCCGCATACCCGGTCCGCACAACCACGGCTACCAGGCGGTGCCCCGTGCCGACGGTTCGACGGAGCTGCGGGACGTGACCGAGTGGAACTCCTCGGACCGGTGGGCGGCGGGCGACATCATCTCGACCACGGCCGATCTGGAGCGGTTCACCGTCGCCCTGTTCAGCGGACGGGTCGTACCGAAGGCGCAGCTGGAGGAGATGTTCACGGTGCCCGGGGTGAAGGACTTCGTCACCGGCGAGGGCGCGACGCTGACGGCGGGGCTGTCGCGGATCGTGCTGCCCGACGGCACGGTGGCCTGGGGCAAGACGGGTGGCCGGCACGGGTACAACACGGCGATAGGCGGCACCCGCGACCTCTCCCGCACCCTGGTCTACTCGGTCAACTCGACCGATGCCAAGGGCCAGGACATGAACCCGGTGGCCCTCGGCATCGTGATGGCGGCCTTCGCCAAGTAGTGGCGCGGGCTCAGCTCCGGGCTCCGGCAGCAGCCGCGGCGGGGGCAGTGGCCGGGGCGGGCTCGGGAGCCGGCCGCGGGCCGGTGTCCGCCGGCAGGGCCTCCAGGCGCTTGATCATGCGGCGCAGGACCAGCAGGGGGATCACCCCGAAGAGGCCGAACGACATGTCGATCAGCGACCAGTAGAAGGGGATGCCCCGGATGGGGCCGCAGATCAGGGCCAGCGGGATGATGCCGGCACAGGCGATCATGCCGGCGTCGACGATCCAGATGTTGCGGACCGGGTCGCGGTGGACTCCGTAGAAGAAGACGGCGATCACCAGGTGGGCGAAGGCGAGCCAGTCGGTTCCGTAGAGCAGGAAGGGGTACTCGGAGTCCGCCCTCTCCAGTCCGTCGCCCACCCTTCGCAGCCACTCGTTGTCCACCAGGGCATTGGCCCAGTGGAGTTCGCTGACCAGGGGGAAGGCCGTGAGACCGCTGAGCACCAGGCATACGAGGAACAGGGTCAACCAGGCACGGATCCGCCGCTGAAGGGCGCTTCTCTCGCTCATGGAAGGAAGCCTACTCAGCTTTCTGAACACGTTCAGCAGAATCCCTGAACATGTTCAGTTCCGCGGCCGGACCGTGATCATGCCCGGCCCGTGCTCCTCACAGGCCGACGATGGCGTTCCAGCGCTTGGCGAGGGAGGCCCGCTCGGACGAGGAGATGTCGCGGGACACGACGAGCCGCTTGCGCATGTCCTCGTCGGGGAAGATCAGCGGGTTCTCGGCCAGTTCGGCGGTCTCCTTGTCGCCGGAGGAGGCCAGGACCTCGCGGGCCGCGGGGACGGGGCAGACATAGTTGACGGAGGCGGCGAGCTCGGCGGCCACCGCGGGGTCGTAGTAGTAGTCGACCAGGGCCTCCGCATTCGCCTTGTGCGGGGCGAGGTTGGGGATGAGCAGGCTCTCGGCCCAGAGTTCGGCGCCCTCCTCCGGGACCACGAACTCGATGTCGGGGTTGTCGGCCTGCAGCTGGATCACGTCTCCGGAGTAGGCCTGGCAGGCCAGGACGTCGCCCTTGCTGAGGTCGGAGGTGTAGTCGTTGCCGGTGAAGCGGCGGATGTGCTGCTTCTTGACCATGCTCTCCACCTGGTCGCACATCCGGTGGAAGTCGGACTCGGTCCACCGGGTGACGTCGACGCCGTTGCCCTGCATCAGCAGGGAGAAGGACTCGTCGAGGCCGGACAGCAGCGTGACCTTGCCGGCCAGGTCCGGGTGCCACAGGTCCTTGACCGACTTGATCTCCCGGCCGAGCGCCTTGCGGTTGTAGGCGATGCCGGTGATCCCCGACTGCCAGGGGACGGTGTGCAGCCGGCCCTCGTCGAAGGCCGGGGAACGCAGCTGCGGGTCCAGGTACTTGGCCACGTTGCCCTGGGCCGAACGGTCCATCTTCTGGGCCCAGCCCAGGTGGACGAAGCGGGCGGCCATCCAGTCGCTGACCACGAGCACGTCGTGGCCGGTCTCCTGGTGGTTCATCAGCGCCGGGCTGATCTTGCCGAAGAACTCGTCGTTGTCGTTGATCTCCTCGGTGTACCGGACCTCGATGCCGGTCTTCTCCGAGAAGGCGTCCAGCGTCGGCCGCCGGTTCTCGTCCTCGTCGTCGGTGTCGATGTAGAGCGGCCAGTTCGAGAAGGAGACGCTGCGGTCCCGCTCCGAGCGGTCCCGGCCCTCCCGCCGGCTCTCGGGGACGTACGCGGCGGGGACACCACAGCCGGCGAGGGCGGCCAGCAGGCCCGTGGCACCGAGGCCGCGCAGTGCCGCGCGGCGGGAGAAGGCGAGTTCAGGCATGGCCAAAGCCTCGGCGAACGCGAAGGGGCGGGCAATAGACATGTTGTCTACCGCCCGCCCCTTCAAGGCTGTGACCTGGTCAATGCGGCGGACGGCCGGCCGTCCGCCCCGACTTCGGTCAGCCGCCGAGCGAGGTCATCACGTGCTTGATGCGCGTGTAGTCCTCGAAGCCGTAGGCGGAGAGGTCCTTGCCGTAGCCGGACTTCTTGTATCCGCCGTGCGGCATCTCGGCGACGAGCGGGATGTGGGTGTTGATCCACACGCAGCCGAAGTCGAGGTTCTTGGACATCCGCATCGCGCGGCCGTGGTCCTTGGTCCACACGGAGGAGGCGAGGGCGAACTCGACGTCGTTCGCGTACGCCAGGGCCTGCTCCTCGTCCGTGAAGGACTGGACCGTGATGACGGGGCCGAAGACCTCGTTCTGGATGATCTCGTCGTCCTGCTTGAGGCCGGAGACGACGGTCGGGGCGTAGAAGTACCCCTTCTCGCCGACCTGGTGGCCGCCCGCCTCGACCTTGGCGTGGGCGGGGAGGCGCTCGATGAAGCCCGCGACCTGCTTGAGCTGGTTCGGGTTGTTCAGCGGGCCGTAGAGCACGTCCTCGTCGTCCGGCTGCCCGGTCTTGGTGTCGGCCGCGTTCTTGGCCAGCGCCGCGACGAACTCGTCGTGGATCGACTCGTGGACCAGCACGCGGCAGGCCGCCGTACAGTCCTGGCCGGCGTTGAAGAAGCCCGCGACCGCGATGTCCTCGGCGGCCTTGGCGATGTCGGCGTCCTCGAAGACCACGACGGGGGCCTTGCCGCCGAGCTCCAGGTGGACGCGCTTGACGTCCTTGGAGGCGCTTTCGGCGACCTGCATGCCCGCGCGCACCGAGCCGGTGATGGAGGCCATCGCCGGGGTGGAGTGCTCGACCATGGCCCGGCCGGTGTCGCGGTCGCCGCAGACGACGTTGAAGACGCCCTTGGGCAGGATCTCGCCGATGATCTCCGCCATCAGGATGGTGGAGGCCGGGGTGGTGTCCGAGGGCTTGAGGACCACGGTGTTGCCCGCGGCCAGGGCCGGGGCGAACTTCCAGACGGCCATCATCATCGGGTAGTTCCACGGCGCGACCTGGGCGCAGACGCCGACCGGCTCACGGCGGACGATCGAGGTCATGCCCTCCATGTACTCGCCGGCCGAACGGCCCTCCAGCAGACGCGCGGCGCCCGCGAAGAAGCGGATCTGGTCCACCATCGGCGGCAGCTCCTCGCTGGCCGTGAGGCCCAGCGGCTTGCCGGTGTTCTCCGACTCGGTGGCGACCAGCTCCTCCGCGCGCGCCTCGAAGGCGTCCGCGATCCTCAGCAGCGCCTTCTGGCGCTCGGAGGGGGTCGCGTCGCGCCAGGCCGGGAAGGCGGCCGCGGCGGCGGCCATGGCCTCGTCGACGTCGGCCTGGCCCGAGAGCGGAGCGGTCGCGTACGCCTCGCCGGTGGCGGGGTTGACCACCTCGGTGGTCCGCCCGTCGGCGGCGTCCTTGAACTCCCCGCCGATGTAGTTGCGCAGACGACGCAGTTCGGTGGTCACTACAGCCACACTCCTGTGATCACATGTCCAGTGGTTGAGACAGCTCCCCAGCCTAGCCCCTCTGGCACCGTTTTCGACAGGCCCACACACGACGAACTACGGAATCAGTGAGATCTGACTCCCGAAACAACGAATTACATCGTTCTCGCCTTGCGGAACAGACGACTCCTCGTGCACAGTGAGGTCGTGGTCAGTCGAAGCGCAGATTCCAGGAACAGACAACCGTCCCCTTCGGTCGATGCTGTGTCCCTGGCGATCATCGAGCAACTGCAGGAGGACGGCCGTCGCCCCTACGCGACGATCGGCAAGGCCGTGGGCCTGTCCGAAGCAGCGGTGCGCCAGCGCGTACAGAAACTGCTCGACCAGGGCGTCATGCAGATCGTCGCCGTCACCGACCCGCTCACCGTGGGGCTCCGGCGCCAGGCGATGGTCGGCATCAACGTCGAGGGAGACCTCGACCCGGTGGCCGACGCTCTGACCGCGATGGCCGAGTGCGAGTACGTGGTGATGACCGCGGGCTCGTTCGACCTGATGGTGGAGATCGTCTGCGAGGACGACGACCACCTGCTCGAAACGATCAACAAGAAGATCCGCACGCTCCCCGGCGTGCGATCAACCGAAAGCTTCGTTTACCTGAAGCTGAAGAAGCAGACCTACATGTGGGGAACGAGATAGCCCGTGAGCCAGGACCTCTCCAAGACCGCGTACGACCACCTGTGGATGCACTTCACCCGCATGTCGTCGTACGAGAACTCGCCCGTCCCCACCATCGTGCGGGGTGAAGGCACCTACATCTTCGACGACAAGGGCAAGCGCTACCTGGACGGTCTCGCCGGACTGTTCGTGGTCAACGCCGGTCACGGCCGCAAGGAACTGGCCGAGGTCGCGTACAAGCAGGCCCAGGAACTCGCGTTCTTCCCCATCTGGTCGTACGCGCACCCCAAGGCCGTCGAGCTGGCCGAGCGCCTCGCGCACTACGCCCCGGGCGACCTGAACAAGGTCTTCTTCACCACCGGTGGCGGCGAGGCCGTCGAGACCGCGTGGAAGCTCGCCAAGCAGTACTTCAAGCTTCAGGGCAAGCACACCAAGTACAAGGTCATCTCCCGCGCGGTCGCCTATCACGGCACCCCGCAGGGCGCCCTGTCCATCACCGGCCTGCCGGCCCTCAAGGCCCCCTTCGAGCCGCTGGTTCCCGGCGCGCACAAGGTGCCGAACACCAACATCTACCGCGCCCCGATCTACGGCGACGACCCCGAGGCCTTCGGCCGCTGGTGCGCCGACCAGATCGAGCAGGAGATCCTGTTCGAGGGTGCCGACACCGTCGCCGCCGTCTTCCTCGAGCCGGTGCAGAACGCCGGTGGCTGCTTCCCGCCGCCGCCCGGGTACTTCCAGCGGGTCCGCGAGATCTGCGACGAGTACGACGTGCTGCTCGTCTCCGACGAGACGATCTGCGCCTTCGGCCGTCTGGGCACGATGTTCGCCTGTGACAAGTTCGGCTACGTGCCGGACATGATCACCTGCGCCAAGGGCATGACCTCGGGCTACTCCCCGATCGGCGCCTGCATCATCTCGGACAAGCTCGCCGAGCCGTTCTACAAGGGCGACAACACCTTCCTGCACGGCTACACCTTCGGCGGACACCCGGTGTCCTCCGCGGTGGCGCTCGCCAACCTCGACATCTTCGACAAGGAAGGCCTCAACCAGCACGTGCTGGACAACGAGGACGCCTTCCGCTCGACGCTGGAGAAGCTGCACGACCTGCCGATCGTCGGCGACGTCCGCGGCAACGGCTACTTCTACGGCATCGAGCTCGTCAAGGACAAGGTCACCAAGGAGTCCTTCACGGACGAGGAGACGGAGCGCGTGCTCTACGGCTTCCTCTCCAAGGCGCTCTTCGAGAACGGCTTGTACTGCCGCGCCGACGACCGTGGCGACCCGGTCATCCAGCTGGCCCCGCCGCTCACCGCCGACCAGGGCACCTTCGACGAGATCGAGGGCATCCTGCGCCGCGTGCTGACCGAGGCCTGGACCAAGCTCTAACCAGCAGCCGTCCTGCGAGCAGTAAGCGGTAAATAGTCCGACCACACGGCCCGGATCCCCCGTTCGAGTGAGAACGCGGGTGTCCGGGCCGTGTGCTGTCCCCATCCAAGACGTTCATCTCTTTACATCTCATTGCGGCGCCAGTGACCAAGCGGGCTCCGCTTCGTTCCCCCGGACGGAGGTGTACGCCATGGTGGCTCCACCGGACAACGCTCCGAGAGACAGTGCCCGGCCTCAGGAAGACCTGCTCTGGGCGCGGTCCATTCACTACTCCCACAGCGGTTCGCCCGGCCTGATCGGGGTCTCGATCGGTGTCCGCACGGGCGAGATCCTGGCCGTCACGGGCCCGCGCGGCAGCGGCAAGACCACCCTGCTGCGCTGTCTCGCAGGTCAGCTGCGGCCCGAACAGGGCGAGGTCTGGTTCAACAGCGTCCCCGTGCACACCATGGGACCCCTGGCCCTCGAACGGCTGCGCCGCGACCGGTTCGGCTGGATCGGCCCCGAGCCGCACCTGCTGCCCGAGCTCCGCGTCTGGGAGAACGCCGCCCTGCCGCTGCTGATCGCGGGCGCGACCCACCGCAGCGCGAAGCGCACCGCCCTCGAATGGCTGGACCGCCTCGACATCGGCGCCTTCGCCCGCAAGCACCCCGGCGCCCTCAACCGGGCCGAGTCCCAGCGCGTCGCCCTCGCCCGCGCCCTCGTCGGCGAGCCCGCCGTGATCTTCGCCGACGAGCCCACGGCCCCGCTGCACCGCGCCGAGCGCTCGCTGCTGCTCCGCACGCTCACCACCGCGGCCCGCTCGCACGAGATCACCGTCCTGCTGGCCACCCACGACGAGGAGACCGCGGCCGCCGCCGACCGCCGGGTCGCCCTGCTCGACGGCCGTCCGGCGGCGATCGCGCCCTCCGCGGCCGCCCCCCAGAGCTCCTTCCCCCAGCCCCCGGAGGACCAGGCCGCGTGCTCGCTCTCCGCCTAGCCCGCGGCTCCCGCCCGCTCGTGCAGCTGCGCCGCCTCCTGGTCGCCGCCGCCTCGGCCGGCAGCGGGTTCCTGCTGCTGTACGTGCTCGCGGGGGCCACCGACCGGCCTGCCGGATCGTTCCCGCGGCTGCTGTGGGCCCTGGTCCCGCTCGCCGTCACCGTCCAGTTCGCCGTCGCCGTGGCCCGCAGCGATCCGGCGACGCGGCCCCGGGAGGGCCTCGACGCGGCCGGGCTGGGACCCGTACGGCTCACCCTGGTCGCGGCGATCTCCACCGCCGTCGCCTGCACCCTGGGCAGCGCCGTGGCCCTGGCCGTCTTCCTCCACCTGCGCGGAGACGTGGCCGGGCTGCCCTTCGACGGCGCCGGGGCGAAGCTGCTGCACGCCGACCGGCCGCTGCCCGTGGCGGCCGCCCTCACCCTGTTGGCCCTGCTGCCGCTGACCGCTTCGGCCGCCACCGCCCTGGCCCTGCGCCCCCACACCCGACCCGCCCCGCAGACCGTCCTGCCCTGGGGCATCGCGCTCACCGCCTGCGGGCTCGCCGCCCTGGCCTACGCCGGACCCGGGGGCGCCGCCATGCCCACGGGCTGGGCGCTGACCGCCGTCGGGCTCGCCCTCGCCGGTCCGGGTCTGGCCTACGCCTGCGGGACGCTCGTCCAGGCCGTCCGCCCGGGCGCGCTCCGGCTACTCGCCGGGCGGACCCTCCAGGAGGAGGCCCCCCGGCTCGGTGCCCCCCTCGGTGTCCTGTGCGCCGTCGCCGCGGGCGCCCTCAGTGCCTCGGCCCTGCGCGGCGACGGTGGCCTGGAGGTCCCGCTCGGCCCGCTGACCGCGCCCGCCGCGGCCCTGGTGGTGCTGTGCGCGGCCGCGACCCTCCTCACCTCCGCGGTCGAGGTCCGCCAGACCAGGGCCGCCACCCGCGAGACCCTGACCGGCATCGGCGCCCCGGGCCGGGTCCTGCGCACGGCCGCGACCGTACGGGCCACCGCGCTCGTCGCCGTGTGCCTGCCGCTGAGCTGGGGTGTGTCACAGCTGACGTCCCTGGCATTGACCCGCTGACGGGCCCAGCCTTTAGGGTGGGCCGAATGGTCAACCGATACGTCGACTACGCCGACACCGAGATCGAGACGCTCGCCGAATTCGACCAGGTCGTGGCACGCGGCTCACTCAGCGGATACCGGATCCAGTCGGTCAACCTGCTGGAGCGGACCTTCGCGCTGCTGTCCGCCGACACCTCGGCGGCGGTGTTCCTGGGCTGCGCGATGGAGCCGGACGCCTCGGTGAAGGTGCGCGCGGACGGCGCACTGGTCTTCCCGCCCATCCCCGACCTGCCGTTCAACCCCTACCGGGGGCTGCTGTACACGGCCGAGGAGCTGTTCGCGGGACTGTCCGCCGGCTACGAGGCCACCCCGGACGCCGAGTCCTACGCCTGGTTCCAGGAGACCAAGGCGGACGGCGACATCTTCTCCTCGATGCTGCGCTCCATCCACGACGACGCCATCTCCGACGCCCTCGACGAGCACCTCGCGGGCGCCCGCGTGGTCGGCGTGATGGGCGGCCACGCCATGGCCCGCGGCGGCGGCGAGTACCAGGGCGCCGCGGAGCTCGGCCGGGCCCTGACCCGCTCCGGGCTGACCGTGGCCACCGGCGGCGGCCCGGGCGCGATGGAGGCGGCCAACCTCGGCGCCTACCTCGCGCCGGCCCCCGACGAGGCCCTGCCCGAGGCCCTGAAGATCCTGGCCGGGGTCCCCTCCTTCGCCCCGTCCGTCTCCGACTGGGCGCAGGCGGCCTTCGCCGTGCGCGAGCGCTGGCCGGCCGGCGCAGGCGGCGACTCGGTGGGCATCCCGACCTGGTTCTACGGGCACGAGCCGCCGAACGCCTTCGCCGGCCACATCGCCAAGTACTTCGCGAACGCCACCCGCGAGGACGGGCTGCTCGCCCGGTCCAACGCGGGCGTGGTGTTCCTGCCGGGCGCGGCGGGAACGGTCCAGGAGATCTTCGACAACGCGACGCCGAACTACTACGGCTCCCGGGGCGGGCCGACGCCGATGGTCCTCGTCGGCCGCCACCACTGGACCGAGCACCTCCCCGCCTGGCCGCTGCTGCGGGCGCTCGCCCGCGGCCGGGAGATGGAGTCCCGGATCGCGCTCGTCGACTCCGTGGACGAGGTTCCGGCGGTCCTCGCCGCGATGAGCTGAGCCCGGCAGGCAACTTCCCGCCCGTTTCACACGTCTGCAAGAGGTACGCACAACGCAAAACCTGCCAGACGTGAACGGAGCCCCCGGGTGCTCATAGGCCTGCTGACCGCCATCGCGGCATCCATCTGCTACGGCACGGGATCCGTCCTGCAAGCCGTGGGCTCCCGGCGGGCGGCCCGCATGTCGCCGGCCGCCGCCGGGGTCACCCAGCACGGTGGCCCGAACCTCTCCTCCACCGCGAAGGCCGCGATGACCTGGGAGTTCATCGTCGGCACGATCCTGGACTTCGTGGGCTTCGGCCTGGGCGCCCTGGCCGCGCGGCTGCTTCCCCTCTTCCTCTCGCAGACGGTCATCAGCGCCAACCTGGTGATCACGGCCGTGCTCAGCGTGAAGATGCTGGGCATCCGGCTGACGCGCAAGGAATGGACCTCGATCGGGGTCGTGTGCACGGCGCTGGTCCTGCTGGCCACGGCCGCGGGCCACGAGGGCGGCCACCACGCGCCGGCCGCCACGCACTGGTGGCTGCTGGCGGTGACCCTGCTGATCATCGTGGGCGGCACGGTGGCCGTACGCCTCCTCGGGAGCCGGGCCGCGATCCTGGCGGGCCTGCTCTCGGGTCTGGCGTTCGGCGCGCTGGGCGTCGGGGTCCGCATCCTGAACGGCGTGGAGCCGTTCTCGCTCCCCTCCCTCCTCACCGACCCGGCCCTCTACGCCATCGTCCTGGCGGGGGTCGGCGGCATGTACCTCCACACGGTGGCGCTCCAGATCGGCTCGGTGAACGGAGCCACGGCCGCCCTGGTGGTCGGCGAAACCGTCCTGCCCGGCGCGATCGGCGTCCTGTGGCTCGGCGACGCCTCCCGCCCCGGCCTGGCCTGGCTGGCGGTCCTCGGCTTCGTCCTGGCGGTCACGGGCGCGGTGGCGGTCGCCTGGTTCGGCAACCACGACGCCGTGGACGCGGAGCCGGACGTCGAACCGATCCCTGTGCCTTAACCCTGCGGGGCCTGCCCCTCCCCGCCCTCCCGCCGTTCCCCGGGCGCTGCCCGGACCCGCGGCGGAGCCCGCCAAACCCAGCCCCGCCGGCGCTTGAGGCGCGGGGCCCGGGGCGGAGCCCCGGTTTCGGGAAGGGGCGGGGTGGGGGTAGGCTCCGCGCAGC
>NZ_JBSGXB010000186.1:0-5347 GCF_053609185.1 Streptomyces sp. NPDC054956
CGGCGGACCGGGGCGCCGCCGGCGGCGCCCCTGAGGGCGTCCCCCCGGTCCCGGACATCCCGGAGCCCCGCGAGCCCGGAGAGCGCCCGGGACACTCCGACGGGCGGCCCGACGGGCACGGCCCGCGCCGTCCCCGGTCCGAGGAGGCGGAGGTCCCGCGCGAGCTGGTGCGGGAGCTGCCGGTGCGCCCGGCCGACGTGTGCGCGCTGGGCCGCCGGCACGGGCGCTGGCATCCGGACAGCCCGGAGGCCCGGATCTGCGCGGGCGTCCACGGCGGCTGAGGCCCCGGCGCCGTGCGGCCCGGCCCCGGAACCCCCGGAGGTGCTAAAGGGCCCGTCCCGGACCGTTCAGCGCCGCTGCGGGGCCGTCTAGGGGTGCTGCTCCGGGAACGGCCGGTGGGCCTCGCCCGGCTCCGCCGCGAGCCGCCGCTCCAGCCGGGCGATGGCGGCCCGTACGCCGTTCCCGTAGCCGTCGTCCCCCAGCTCCACGGTGGCGGCGCGGGCCCGTGCCAGGTGGAGCCGGGCCGCCTCGGGGCGGCGCAGCTTCACGTAGTCGGCCGCCAGGCTCAGGTGCAGCGACGGGTAGAAGACCCGGAGGGCGGGCGGCGGGCCGGGCCCGTCGGCGGCCGTCAGGGCACGCAGGTCCCAGGCAAGCTCCTCGGCGGGGTCGTCCTGGGCGTCGGCCATGTAGTGCGCGAGCGTGCAGCGGTGCAGGGAGTCGCCCTCCTCGCCGAGCTCGGTCCAGATCTCGCCGAGCCGGTTGCGGGCCTCCTCGCGGTCACCCGCGTGCAGCAGGATGACCGCCTGGCCGATCCTGGTCATGACGGCGTCCTCCGACGCCTCCTGCTGCTCCGTCAACGCGGCCTCCGGCTAGCTCTGCCAGACCTGCTCCGGTCTGATCGTCAAGACGCTAGCCGGAGGCACCGGCATTGCCGCCTAGGCGCGGTCGGGCATCAGCCCAGGTCCGGGATGCGCCAGTCGATCGGCGCATGGCCCTGGGCGGCCACGGCCTCGTTGATCTGCGTGAAGGGCCGGGAGCCGAAGAACTTCTTGGCCGACAGCGGGGAGGGGTGGGCGCCCTTGACCACCGCGTGGCGCTCCTCGTCGATCAGCGGGAGCTTCTTCTGCGCGTACGCGCCCCAGAGGACGAAGACGGCCGGGTCGGGACGCCCGGCGACCGCGCGGATCACCGCGTCGGTGAACTTCTCCCAGCCCTTGCCCTTGTGCGAGTTGGGCTCGGCCTCGCGGACGGTGAGCACCGCGTTGAGCAGCAGGACGCCCTGCTCGGCCCACGGCATCAGATAGCCGTTGTCCGGGATGGGGGTGCCCAGCTCGGCGTGCATCTCCTTGTAGATGTTGCGCAGCGAGGGCGGGGTCTTGACGCCCGGCTGCACGGAGAAGCACAGGCCGTGACCCTGGCCGGCGCCGTGGTACGGGTCCTGGCCGAGGACCAGTACCTTCACCTGGTCGAAGGGTGTGGCCTCCAGCGCCGCGAAGACCTGCTCGCGGGGCGGGTAGACCGGCCCGTTCGCCCGCTCCTTCTCGACGAACTCGGTGAGTTCCTTGAAGTAGGGCTGCTCCAGCTCCCCGCCGAGGACGGGGAGCCAGGACTCGGGCAGCATCTGGGTCACGGCGACAACCTCCGGTACACGTTCTTCGAGACGTCGAGACGTCGAGACTTCGCGTCTTCGCGTTCGCGCAACTGCTTCGCGCGACTGCTCCAGAACCTACCGGGGGCCACTGACAACGCGGCGGCCGCGTCCGCTCGGGGACCCGGCCGCCGCGGTCACGGCGTGCTACCAGCTGGTCTTGCGGTACAGCTCCCACACCTGCATGACGGTCTGCGGGTCGAGCGCCCGCTCGGCGCCCGCGATGTCGTCGCGTGCGGCCACGTACAGCTTGCCCTGCCACAGCGGCAGCAGCCGGACGTCGTCGGCGAAGATCTGCTGGGCCTTCTCGAACTCGTGGATGCCGGCCGACCGGTCGCTCTCGCGGCGGGACTTGGGCAGGATCTGGTTGAGGATCTCCGTGGACTCGTACGGGGTGCCGACGGCGTTGTCCTTGCCGACGAACGGCGCGATGAAGTTGTCCGGGTCCGGGAAGTCGGGGAACCAGCCGCGGCCGAAGACCGGGTACTCGCCCTTCTTGTAGCCCTGCTGGAAATCCTTCCAGGGCTGGCCGCGCAGGGTGATCTTGAAGAGGCCGCTCTCGTCCAGCTGGCGCTTGAGCTCGGTGAACTCGTCCGCGGTGGAGGCGCCGTACCGGTCGGTGGTGTACCAGAAGGTCATCTCGACCGGCACGGGGACGTTGCCGTCCTTGAGGATCTTCTTGGCCTTGGCGACGTCGACCTGGCCGTAGGTGTCGTAGAACGGCGTCTTGTGGCCGACGACCCCCTTGGGGACCATCGAGTACAGCGGTTCGGCGGTGCCTTGGTAGACCTTGGAGACGAGCGCGCCGCGGTCGACGATCTGGGCGATCGCCTGGCGCACGGGGGCCTTGGCGGCGATCGGGTCCCTGGGGTTGAAGACCAGGTAGCGGATCTCCGCGCCGACGTTCTCGACGACCTGGACGCCCTCGTTGTGCGACTCCGGGGTCTGCAGGTCCTTGATCTCCGGGGCGGACAGACCGCGGTACGTCGCGTCGATCTCCTTGGCCTTGAGGGCCGCGATCATCTTCTTGGAGTCGGCGAAGTAGCGGATGGTCACGCCGTTGTTGCGGCGGTTGGCGAAGCCGGCGTAGCTGTCGTTGCGGTTCAGGACCGCCTCGCCGGCCTCCTTGTACGAGTCGAGGGTGTACGGGCCGGAGCCGGTGACCGCGGAGCCCTCCCGCAGCTTGTCGGCCGGGTACTCCTTGGGCGCGACCAGGGAGGCCGCCGGGGAGCCGAGCACGAAGGGGAACGTGGCGTCCGGGGTGTTCAGGTGGAAGACCACCGTCTGCGCGTCCGGCGTCTCGATCTTGTCGAGGCTGCCGAAGAGGGCCTTGGGGCCGGCCGGGGCGTTGATGGTCTTGATCCGGTCGAGGGAGTGCTTGACGGCCTTGGCGTCCAGCACCTCTCCGTTGGAGAACTTCAGGCCCTTCTTCAGGACGCAGCGGTACGACTCGTTCCCGGAGTCCGTGAACTCGCAGCTCTGGGCGGCGTCCGGCTGGGGCTTGGTGGCACCCGTGGGGAAGGCCAGCAGGGTCTGGTAGACGTTCCGGTACAGCTCCCAGGAACCGTCCCAGGCCGCCGCAGGATCGAGGGTGCTGGGTGCGCTCGTCGTGCCGACGACAATCCGCTGCGCGCCGTCGCCGCCGTCGTCCGAGAACAGGCCGCATCCGGAGAGCAGGGATATGGACGCAAGGGCCGCAGTGATCTGCAGGCATCTGGTCCGGTTGAACACGTGCACGCTCCTCGATCAGCCAGGGGTGCGGCAGACCCTACCGCAGTGCCTCACAAATCCAATGGGCAGGTTTCGTGCGGCACTTGACCGAATTCGTGCGTATTCGGTACGCATTTGCCCCCTCTTCGGGGGCAAATGCGTCCGATTATCGGTCAATGCACTCCGGCATTGAGGAACATTCCCCCGTCGACGACCAGAGTTTGTCCCGTGATCCATTCCGCTTGTGCAGATGTAAGAAAAGCGGCGGCCCCGCCGATGTCCTCCGGAAGGCCCAGCCTGCCCAGCGGATAGGCCGCCGCGGCCTCCTGCTCGCGGCCCTCGTAGAGCGCCTGGGCGAACCTGGTCTTCACCACGGCCGGCGCGATCGCGTTGACCCGGACGCCCGGCGCCATCTCGTGCGCGAGCTGGAGGGTCAGGTTGATCATGGCCGCCTTGCTCATCCCGTACGCCCCGATGAAGGGCGAGGCCGAGACGCCGGCGATCGAGGCGATGTTCACGATCGCCCCGCCGTTCTCCTTCTGCCAGGCGTGCCAGGTGCGCTGGGCGAAGCCGAGCGCGGAGATCACGTTGGTCTCGAAGACCTTGCGGGCGACCCCGAGGTCCAGGTCCGCGATCGGCCCGAAGACCGGATTGGTCCCCGCGTTGTTGATCAAGAAGTCGACGCGGCCGAAGGCCTCCATCGTCCGCTCGACCGCGACGGCCTGGTGGGCCTCGTCGTGCGCCTTGCCCGCGACACCGATCACCCGGTCCGCCCCGAGCCGCTCCACGGCCTCCTTGAGGGCCTCCTCGTTGCGCCCGGTGATGCAGAGCCGGTCGCCGCGCGCCACCAGCGCCTCGGCGATCCCGTAGCCGATGCCCCGGCTCGCCCCGGTGATCAGCGCGACCTTGCCGCTGTCCGCGCCGCCGCGCGGGTCCTCGTACGCCGTCTCACTCATGTCCTGCGCCCTGCCTCTCGTCAGTTGAGCGGGCCGCCGGCCACGTACATGACCTGGCCGGAGACGAAGCCCGCGGCCTCGCCGGTGAAGAACGCGATGGCGTTGGCGACGTCGTCCGGGAGGCCGACGCGCTGGACCGGGATCTGGGTGGCGGCCGCTGCCTTGAAGTCCTCGAACTCCATGCCCACGCGGGCGGCCGTCTGGGCGGTCATCTCCGTGGCGATGAAACCGGGGGCGACCGCGTTCGCGGTGACGCCGAACTTGCCGAGCTCGATGGCGAGCGTCTTGGTGAGGCCCTGCAGGCCGGCCTTGGCCGTCGAGTAGTTGGCCTGGCCGCGGTTGCCCAGGGCCGAGCTGCTGGAGAGGTTCACGATGCGGCCGAACTTGGCCTCCACCATGTACTTCTGACAGGCCTTCGACATCAGGAACGCGCCGCGCAGGTGCACGTTCATGACGGTGTCCCAGTCGTTCTCGCTCATCTTGAAGAGGAGGTTGTCCCGGAGCACACCCGCGTTGTTGACCAGGACGGTCGGGGCGCCCAGCAGGTTCGCGACGCGCTCGACGGCCGCCTCCACCTGCGCGGCGTCGGAGACGTCGCAGCCGATCGCCACGGCCTTGCCGCCGGCCGCCGTGATCGTCTCCACGGTGTCCTTGCAGGCCGCCTCGTCCAGGTCGAGGACGGCGACCGCCCGGCCCTCGGCGGCAAGGCGTACGGCGGTGGCCGCGCCGATGCCCCGGGCCGCCCCGGTCACGATCGCGACGCGCTGCTCGGTGGTGGACATGCTGGATCTCCTTCGCCCTTGTGGTGGCCGAAACGGTTCCCATAGGTGAGCAACCGCTTAGTAGCTTCGGCTGAGGAGACGCTAGGAGCCCTGGCACCCCGTGTCAACGGGGAGCGGATCCAGGCCCACCGGGCCGTATTCGGCCCCGCCGGCGTTCGAGGCGCGGGGGTTGGGGGGGCCGAGCCCCCCCAACCGCGCCGCCCCCCCCCGCCCCCGGCGGGCCCGGCACCCCCGGCCAGCCCGGCCCGCAG
>NZ_JBSGXB010000186.1:5357-12299 GCF_053609185.1 Streptomyces sp. NPDC054956
GTTTCTGGGGGTTGGTTTCCCCGCCCCCGGGGGCGTTTTGCGCCCCCGCGGGGGGGGGGGGGGGGGGGGGGGGGGGGCCCCCCCCCCCGCAACGGCGCCGCACCCGACCGCACCGGCCGGGCCCGGCTCACCGGACCAGCAGGTCCAGCAGTCGCTCCACCTCGGCGGCGGGATCGGCCGTCAGGCCGGTGTGCACCGGGCCGGGCTGCACCACCGTGCTGCGCGGCGCGATCAGCCACCGGAACCGCCGGCCGGCGTCGTCGCCGGCCGCCTGGCCCGCCCCCTCGCCGCCGCCGCACACGCCCTCGACCCCGCGCAGGGCCGCCCGCACTCCGGCCACGTCGGCCTTCGGGTCCAGCGCGAGGAGCTTCGCCTCGTCCAGATGGGTGCGCGCGGCGACGTAGGAGTGCGCCCGGCAGTAGACGATCACGCCGGCGTTGAAACACTCGCCGCGCTCCATCCGGGGCACCACACGCACCAGCGCGTACTCGAACACGTCCCGCTTGGTCACTCGCTGTCGCTCTTCATCTTCCGGGGCCGGGGGTCGAGGCGGTCGGCGAGCCAGCCGGGCGGACCCGACCGGACCTTCACCTCGGCCTCCATCGTGATCCTCTCGTGGATCGTGGCCGCGCGCGGCAGCAGGGCGTCCACGTAGGCGCGGCGCAGCGCGGCGGTGGACTCGAAGCCGGGCTCGTCGACCAGCCACTCGTCGGGCACGTCGGCCGCGACCTCGGTGAGCAGTTCCTCGGTGACCAGCGGCGCGAGCTCGGCGGCCGCCGCGGCGATGTCCGGGCCCACCGGCGCCAGGACGTGGTCGGAGGCGTTGTACGGCTTGGCGGCGGCGCTCTCGGCGGTGGGCCAGTTGTGGTGCCAGATCATGGTGGCGCCGTGGTCGATGAGCCACAGGTCCCCGTGCCAGACCAGCATGTTCGGGTTGCGCCAGGACCGGTCGACGTTGTTGATCAGGGCGTCGAACCAGACCACGCGCCCCGCCTCCGCGGGGTCCACCTGGTACGCGAGCGGGTCGAAGCCGATCGAGCCGGGGAGGTAGTCCATTCCCAGGTTCAGCCCGCCGCTGGCCTTGAGCAGCTCCTGGACCTCCTGGTCGGGCTCGCCGAGCCCGATCACGGGGTCGAGCTGCATCTGCACCAGCCTCGGGACGCGCAGCCCCAGCCGCTGGGCCAGGCGGCCGCAGATGACTTCGGCGACCAGGGTCTTGCGGCCCTGGCCGGCTCCGGTGAATTTCATGACGTAGGTCCCGAGATCGTCGGCCTCGACGATCCCCGGGAGCGAGCCGCCCTCACGCAGGGGCGTGACGTAGCGGGTCGCGATCACTTCGGACAGCATCCGCCCAGGTTACGGGGGTCAGTGCGCGGGAGCCCACTGAGTAATGAGGGCTTCGGCCGTGGTGATGGACGCGACCAGGGAGAGGGAGTTGCGGATCACGTCGGCGGTGCAGGAGGCGGGCACCCCGGCGATGGCGTCGGAGGGGACCACCACCTGGTAGCCGAGGTTCACGGCGTCGAAGACGGTGTTCGGGATCGCGATGTTCGAGGAGACCCCGGTGACGACGAGGGTGCGGACGCCGAGGTTGCGCAGCAGCGCGTCCAGGTCGGTCCCGGCCATCGGGGAGAGCCCGTGCAGCCGGCGCACCACCAGATCCTGCTCGGCGACGGTGATGGGGGCGGCGACCTCGACGGCCGGGCTGCCGGTCAGCTGGCGCACCGGGAGCTTGCCGGCGGCCCGGAACAGTCGCGCGTTGGTGTTGGCCCCGAGCCCGTCCGGCCGCCGCTCGGCGACGGCGTGCAGCACCTGTACGCCGGCTCCGCGCGCGGCCTCGACCAGCGCGGCGACCCGGTCCAGCATTCCGGAGTCCCGGGCCTCCTTCGCGAGTTCCGGCAAGGCGCTCTCCTCGCCGACGACACCGCTCTGGCACTCGACGGTGAGCAGTGCGGTGGTGGCGGGATCGAGTTCGGCCATGGCTCCCCCTGGCGTGGCGACGGAAGAGCACGCATGATTCCTGACACACAGTCAGATGTGAAGGGGCGCGGAACGGATGACGCAACGGACGGACGGGACACACGTGGACGAGACGCCCGTGGACGGGACGCGCGGGAACGAGGCGCGCGGGAACGGGACCCGCGCGGACAAGGCGCAGCGGCGGGGCCGCCGCATCATGATGACGGACGCGGAAGTGGACCTCTTCCTGCGCGAGCAGCGCACCTGCCGGGTGGCGACGGTCTCCCCCGACGGACGCCCGCACGTGGGCGCGCTCTGGTTCGCCTGGGACGGCACCTCGCTGTGGCTGTACTCGATCACCCGCAGCCGGCGCTGGTCCGACCTGCGCAAGGACCCCCGGATCTCGGTGGTCGTGGACTCGGGCGAGGCCTACGACGAACTGCGCGGGGTGGAACTGTCCGGCAGCGCCGTCTTCGTCGGCGAGGCCCCGCGTACGGGTGAGCCGTGCGAGGAACTCGCGGAGCCCGAGCGGATCTTCCCCGTCAAGAACTTCGGGATCACGGAGATGCCGCACGACGGGCGGCACGCCTGGATCCGGCTGACCCCGGATTCGATCGTGTCCTGGGACTTCCGCAAGATCTAGTGCGCCGACCGGCACGGCGTGCCGGTCACCTCACTGGACGGCCGGCCCCGCCCCCTGGACGCAGTCGGACGCCACCTGCCGCAAGGCCTCGACGGCGGCCCGGATCGAGGGCCGCCGCCCGGCGTCCGCGCGCCAGACCACGTACACGTGACGGCGGACGCTGTCGCTCACCGGCAGCAGCCGGACCCCGGGCGGCACCGGCCCGCGCCCGAGCCGCGGGGCCACGCAGACGCCGAGTCCGGCCTCGACGAAGGCCAGTTGGGTGTGGTGCTCCTCGGCGATGTGGGCGATCCGGGGCTCGATCCCGGTGCCGCGCAGGGTGGACACGAGCCACTCGTGGCAGAACTGCCCCTCGTTCCACGAGATCCAGTCGTCGTCGCCGAACTCGGAGAGGGAGATCCCGGTGCACCCGGCCAGCCGGTGTCCGGCCGGCACCGCGATGTCCACCGAGTCGTCCAGCAGGTGCAGCCGGGCGAGCTCCGCGGGCACCGGCATCCGCTTGTTGTGCCAGTCGATGGCCAGGGTCAGGTCGAGGTCGCCGCGCACGACGGCGGCCAGCCCCTCCTCCGGCTCCTGTTCCCTTACCCGGGGCCGCAGTTCGGGATGGTCCGCGCGCAGCGCGGCCAGGGTCCGCGGCAGCAGCCCGCGCATCGCGGTGGGGAAGGCGCCGATGCGCAGTTCGCCGGCCGCGCAGCCGCGCCGGGCCTCGACGTCGGCCTGGGCGAGCTCCACCTGGGAGATGATCCGGGCCGCGTGATCGGCCAGCAGTCTGCCGGCGTCGGTGAGCCGCACTCCGCGACCGTTCTTCGCGAGCAGCGGCTCGCCCACCTCGCGCTCCAGCTTCGCCATTTGCTGGGAGACGGCGGAGGTCGTGACGTGGAGGCCGTCGGCGGCGCCGCTGACGGAGCCGTGGCGGGCGAGGGCATCCAGGGTGCGCAGGCGCTCCAGGTTCAACATGTAAGCAATGCTACGGCGTCCCACCCAACAACTCTCGCTTGTCCTACGAGGTCGGGCGGGCGAGAGTAACGGTCATGAGCGCACCCACTACCCCTCGCCCGGCGTCCCCGCCAGCCCCCACCTCCACCGTCTCCCCGACGAACCCCGCCACCGGGCGGCTGGACTGGCGTCTGCGCTTCGCGGTCCTGTCCGCGATCTGGGGCTTCAGCTTCCTCCTGATCAAGGTGGGCACGGAGGCGTACGCCCCCTTCCAAGTCGCCCTGGGCCGGGTCTTCTTCGGTGCGCTCGCCCTGCTCGCCGTGCTCCTGGTCCGACGCGAACGGCTCCCCCGGGGCCGGCGCACCTGGGTCCACCTGACGGTGGCGGCGCTGCTGCTCAACGCCCTGCCGTTCTCGCTCTTCGCGTATGCCGAGCTGACCATCCCCTCCAGCCTGGCCGGCATCTGCAACGCCACCTCGCCGCTGTGGGGCATGGCGCTCTCCCTGGTCGCCCTCTCCGAGGACCGCCCGACCCGCCGCCGCTTCGCGGGCCTGGGCCTCGGCTTCCTCGGCGTGCTCACCGTCCTCGGCGCCTGGCAGGGCTTCTCGGGCCTCGACGCCAAGGGCACCGTGTTCGCCCTGCTGGCCGCGCTCAGCTACCCGATCGGCTGGATCTACATCCGCCGCACGATGGCCTCCACCCCCGGCTCCCCGCTGGCCATGACGAGCGCCCAGCTCCTGATCGCCACCCTCCAACTGGGCGCGGTCAGCGCCGTGTTCACTTCCGCCCCGACGTCCTTCCCGCTCTGGCCGACCCTGTCGGTGGTCGCCCTCGGCGCGCTGGGCACGGGCATGGCGCTGCGGATGCAGTACGGCCTGGTCACCGAGGTCGGCCCGACCACCGCGCAGATGGTCACGTACTTCATCCCGGTCATCGCCACCACGGCGGGCGTGCTCCTGCTGGACGAACAGCTCCACTGGAACACCCCGGTCGGCGCGGTCATCGTCCTGGCGGGCGCGGCCCTGAGCCAGCCCCGCCGCCGGTAGCCGGACCCGCGGGGGAAAATCCAGCCCCGCCGGCGTTTGAGGCGCGGGGTCTGGGGCGGAGCCCCAGGTGTCCGGGCGGAGCCCCCGTACCCGGTCCGGGGCGGAGCCCCACGCACCGCGGCCCGGGGCCGGCCCGGCCGAAACGGCCCCGGCGGCCCGGTCAGTCGAAGCGGCCCCCCGCCGCCGGGCGGACCGCCGCGGCCAGCGCCGCCGCCAGTCCCGGCACGTCCGACAGGGACAGCGCCGACACCGTCATCCGCACGGCGGGCCGCGACTCCACCCGGAACCGGGCCCCCGGAGCGATCGCCCAGCCCGCGCCCAGCATGCTCGTCACCACCGCCGTCTCGTCGGCGACGGGCACCCACACGTTCATCCCGCTGCGCCCGTGGGCCCGTACGCCCCGTTCGGCCAGCGCCGCGACCAGCGCGTCGCGCCGCTCCCCGTAGGACCGGGCCACCGCCGCGTGGTCGACCGCCCCCGCGTTCCACAGCTCCACCACCGTGTACTGCAGCAGCCGGCTGACCCACCCGGGCCCCAGCCGCTGGCGGCCCCGTACCCGGTCGAGCGTGACGTCGTCGCCGGTCAGCACCGCGAGCCGCAGGTCCGGCCCGTACGCCTTGGCCGTGGAGCGGACCAGCGCCCAGTGCCGCGTCGCCCCGCCCAGCACGTTCAGCGGCAGGTCCACGATGCCGTGCCCGTGGTCGTCGTCGATGACCAGCACCTCCGGATGGCCGGAGAGCACCGCCCGCAGCTCCGCGGCCCGTTCCGCGCTCACCGCCGCCCCGGTCGGGTTCTGCGCGCGGGCCGTCACGAGCATCGCCCGCGCGCCCTCCGCCAGCACCCGCGCCACCGACGCGGGCACCGGCCCGTCGTCGTCCACGGCCACCGGGAGCACCCGCAGGCCCAGCCCGGGGACAAGGTCCAGCACGCTCCCCCACCCCGGGTCCTCGACCGCCACCGCGTCCCCGGGCCGCAGGTGCGCGGTCAGCACCCGCTCGATGCCGTCCAGCGCGCCGGAGGTCACCGCCACCGCCCCGGCCGGGACCCCGTCGGCGTCCAGGCCGGCCCTCGCGAGCCGCGCCAGTTCCGGGACGACCGGGTCCTGCCCGTAGAGCGTCGGCTCCAGGGCGTAGCGGCGGGCCGCGCCCGCGAGGGCCTCGCCCAGCGCGGGCAGCAGCCGCACGTCCGGGTTGCCGGAGGTGACGTCGCGGGTGCCCGCCGGGACGGCCATCCGCATCTCGTCGCGCGGCGCGGTCGCCGGGCGGGCCCGGACCCTGCTGCCGCGCCGGCCGTCGGTCTCGATGACACCGCGGTCGCGCAGCGTGCGGTACGCGGCGGCCACGGTGTTGGGGTTCACCCCCAGCGCACCGGCGAGCTCCCGCATCGGCGGCAACAGCGCTCCCGGCGCGAGCGCGCCCGATCCGACGCCCGCCTCGACACTGGCCGCGATTTCCGATGCGCGGCGCCCGATGATCAGATAGTCTCCTAGCACAAAGCCAAGTATGCACTAATACAACGGAGTCCGCACGATGAGCGTCACGCCCGCCCCCGAGACCACCACGGATACGGCCACGGCAGCCGCTACGGAAGAGGCGGCCGCCGGGTACGCGCCCACCGACCGCACCGTCCCGACCCGGTCCCGCGACCGGGCGCGCTATGACCGCGAGACCGTGCACTCGATACTCGACCAGGCCTACCTCTGCCACCTCGGATTCGTCCGCGACGGCGCCCCGGTGGTCCTGCCGACCCTCTTCGGCCGGGTCGGCGAGACCCTCTACATCCACGGCTCCACCGGCTCCCGCCCCCTCCTCGCGGCCGGCAAGGCCGACCCGGGGCTGCCGGTCTGCCTGACCGTGACGCACGTGGACGGCCTGGTCCTGGCCCGCTCCGCGTTCCACCACTCGATCAACTACCGCTCGGTGGTCGTGCACGGCACCGCCTACCAGGTGACCGACCCGGAGGAGTGCCGGATGGCGCTCGACGCCCTCGTCGACCACGTCGTACCGGGCCGCTCCGCCGACTCCCGGCCGGCGAACAACAAGGAGCTCGCGGCCACGGCCGTGATCCGCCTCGACCTCAACGAGGTGTCCGCCAAGCTCCGCACCGGCGGACCGAACGACGACCCCGAGGACCTCGGGCTGCCGTTCTGGTCGGGCGTCGTCCCGGTCGCGCCGGCGTACGGGACCCCGATCCCGGCCGCCGACCTGACCCCCGGCACGACCACCCCGGATTACGTCACCGTGCTCTGAACCCGGTCGGGGGGGGGGGCCGGGGGGGCCGCCGCCCGCGCGGCGGCCGCCGGCGGCGCCCCCCCCCCCCCCCGGCGGGGCCCCCGCGCGGCGGGGCGCGCCCCCCCCC
>NZ_JBSGXB010000186.1:12309-15126 GCF_053609185.1 Streptomyces sp. NPDC054956
CCCGGATTACGCCACCGTGCTGTTAACCCGGTCGGCGGGCCGCTCATGCGGCCCGTCCTCCGGCGCGTCCTCCGGCGCGTCCGCCACCCCGCCCGCCGGGCGCCGCGACTCGGCGGCGATCAGCGCCCCGACCGCCGACAGCAGCAGTACGGTGCCCAGCACCACCGCGCCGGTCAGCCGCTCCCCCAGCACCAGGACGGCGATCGCCGCCGCCCCCACGGGCTCGATCAGCATGATCACGGACACCGTCGCGGCCCGTACCGCGGCGGCTCCGGTGAAGTACAGCGCGTACGCGAGCGCGGTCGGCACGGTGGCCATGTAGGCGAGCAGCCAGAGCACCCGCACGGGCTCCGCGGTGTGCGGGAGCAGCCCCTCCACCAGGGCGGCCGGCAACAGGCACACCGTGCCCACCCCGACCGACCAGACGGTGGTCACCAGCGGGTCCCCGCCGGCCCCGCGCCGCCCGAGCAGCCTGGCCCGCAGGGTCATCGCCCCGTATCCGGCGGCGGACAGCAGGGCCCAGCCGATGCCGGCCGGGCGCACCTCGCCCGCACCGCTGCCGAGGACCAGTACGGCCAGCCCGGCCAGCGCCCCGCCCACGGCGACGATCCCGCCCCGGCCGAGCCGCTCGCCCATCCAGTACCGGGCCCCCAGCGCGATGAGCACGGGCCCGGCTCCGAGGGTGACCACGGTGCCGACGGCGAGGCCGGTCTCGCGCACGGCGGCGAAGTACGCGGACTGGAAGAGGGTGAACAGCAGCCCGGTCCCGATGAGCGACCCCACCGAAGGCCCGGCCCGGCCCGCACCCGCCCGGCCCTTCCCGGCCGTGGGCCCCTCGGCCTGCTCCGGCCGGTCCGCACCGGCCCGCAGGCGGCGTACGGCGAGTACCGCGAGCAGCACCGCCAGCCCGCCCGCACACCTCCAGAACGACAGGGCGAGCGGGCCGAGGTCACTGGCGAGGAAGAGCAGCGAGGCGGCCGCCCCGGCGGTTCCCCAGGCGGCTCCGGCGACGACGAGGTACAGCAGACTGCGCCCGATGGCGGGCGAATGGTTCGACACGAGAAGTCTCCGCGCGTGCGTGAAGGATGAAGGAAGCAGGTCATCGCTTCGCGGGCAGCGCGAATCCGCCCGGGACACGGCCCGGGCCGGGTTCTCCTACGTGGTGGCAGCCGCCCGCGCTAGGCGGCGGGAGGCGGAAGCACGGTGGACGGCATGATCGGCAGCCTAGACCTTGCTCGGATCGCGGTCCAGGGCGGACACCGGCTCCGCCACCCCGGGCGCGGCCGGCCGGGAGGTCTGCGCGATGAAGGCCCCGCCCAGCACCAGCGCCCCGCCGACGATCTGCCAGGTCGCCAGGTGCTCGCCGAGGAGCACCCAGGCCAGTACCGTCGCCACGACCGCCTCCAGGCAGGCCACGACCCCCGCGACCTGCGGCGACAGCTTGCGCACGGAGACCACGCCGGTCAGGTACGCGAGGACGGTCGCGATCAGCACCACCCAGGCCAGGAGCACGGGCGCGGGCACCATCACGTCGCCGACCGCCGCGTATCCGCTCAGCACCTGCCAGTCGAGCTGCCACGGCCGGGCGATGACGGTCATCACGAGGGTGCCGATGATCATGCCGTACGCGATCACGCCCATCGGGTCGGGCACGTCCTCCCCGTCGGTTCCCTGGTCGGCGAAGACGAAGTAGAAGGCCTGGCAGCAGGCGGCGGCGAGGCCGAGCAGCACTCCGAGCAGGTCGAGGCTGAGCCCGGCCCAGATCTGGACCACGCAGGCGAGCCCGACGACGGCCACGGCGGCGCCGGCCGCGGCCGCCCGGGTCACCGGCTTGCGCTGTACGAAGCGGATCCAGCCGAGCAGCAGCGCGGGTCCCAGGTACTCGAGCAGCAGGGCCACCCCGACCGGGATCCGGGACAGCGAGGCGAAGTAGAAGGCCTGGACTCCGGCCACGGCGATGAGCCCGAAACCGGCGAGCAGCAGGGGTTTGCGGCGTACGAGATCGCGATGGCGCCAAGCCAGCGGGGACAGCACGAGCGCCGCCCCGGCGACCCTGAGCCAGACCATGTGGAGCGGATCCAGACCCGCCTCGATCAGCGGCTTCGCCGCCACACCCGAACCACCGAACGCGATCGCCGAAACGAGGGCGAGGCCCAGTCCGGCATGTCTCCCTGACGCTTGCATTCGGACATCATGACAGGGCCGGTCAGGAGCGTCACGGGCGTGACACCTGTTGAGACGCACCCGACACCGGGTGCGGCCGCGGGCGGCCCGGCCGCCAATATCTGACAGGTCGTCAGTCTTGAATGTTGCGTCCGCCGGGACTACGTTCCGCCGCACGTACCTGACGAGAAGGGGTGGTCGCATGGCTGAAGTCACCGCGGAATCACGCATCGAGGCGTCCGCCGCGAAGCTCTGGTCCCAGCTGACCGACTGGGACGCTTACGGCCAGTGGAGCATGACCCACACCAACTTCCCGAAGGGCGGTCCCGAGACCCTCGCGGTCGGGTCCACCTTCGCCGAGAACATGAAGATGATGGGCTTCCCCGCCGAGGTCCTCTGGACGATCTCGGAGCTCGAGGACGAGCGCGTCATCGCGATCACCGGCAAGGGCCCGATGGGCGTGGCCGTGCTGACCCGCTACACCCTCACCCCCGACGGCGGGGCCACCACGGTCCGCATCGACGGGGAGTTCACCGGCGCCGCGGTCTCCCTGATGGCGGGCAAGCTCAAGGACTCCGCCACCGCCGCGCTGAACGAGTCGCTCCGCAAGCTCGCCGGCCTGGTCGCCTGACCCCGGACCCGTCCGTACGTACG
>NZ_JBSGXB010000187.1:0-15049 GCF_053609185.1 Streptomyces sp. NPDC054956
GATATCGACCCGGTAGACCTTGGCGTACGCGGCCTCCCAACTGAGGCGCACGCGGCTGACGTCGGCGGTGGCGCCGAGGTCGACGCGGATCCACTGCGGGTCCTTGCCCTCCACGCTGGCCCAGCGGCTGGCCGCGTCGCCGTCGAAGGCCTTCTGGGGGCCGAGGGAGGAAGTCTCGCTGGAGGAGGCGGTGGCGGTCTTGCCACGTGATATGACGGGGTCGGCGGCGGCGCCGGCCCGTTCGGGGTAGGCGAGCAGCAGCCCGCCGACGAGGAGGAGCACGGCGGTGAGGACCACGCCCACCGTGCGGCGTGATGCGGGGACTTGGGGCGTACTTGGGGCGCTCAGGCGCATTCCTGACTCCCTGGCCTTGTGGGTGGCGAGAGCTGGCACGGGTACGCGATCCCGCGCCCCTGCCCGTCTTCGGGCAGGGGAGGACGGTGCCGCAGCGGCCGGGTCAGAGCTCTCGCTGAGCGCGTCATACCCAGGGGACGGGGTACCGCGCCAAGCCGCCGAAGCGGGATGCTAGCAAACAGGAAACTTTCCTACTAGTCATTCGGCCGCGGTCGTGAACCTGTTTGCGGCGCCTCACGTGAGACGGCGGCGGGCCCACCAGAAGCAGAACAGCGCCAGGGCCGCCGCGGCCGCCAGGCACAGGCCCGTCTCCATCCACTGGAGCGGCCACAGGTGCGAGCGCGGGTGGAACTCGGCCCACCGCCCCGCGGCCCCGTTGGCGGCGAGGCACTGTCCGTGGTCCTCGGCGGCGAAGCACTTCGGCAGGTCCGCCATCCGCCGGCCCCCGGTGGAGAGCAGGCCGTCGCCGAGCAGCCAGGCGTCGGCCGGCGAGGCCGCCCCGTTCAGGTTCCGCACGCTTCCTTCGACGACCGGCCACAGGGCGCTGCGCACCTGTTCCAGCGCGAACAGGACCACCGCGCCGACCGCCGCCGTCGCGCCCATGGCCGCGACCGTACGGCGGACCAGCAGGCTCAGGGTGATACCGATCAGCAGCATCAGCACCGCCTTGGCCACCGGGGCCGGGCCGATGGCCCCGTACGGCATGGCTCCGTACCAGGGGAAGGCGCTGCCGAGCGGAGTCGCGACGGTGTGCCACCACCAGGTCGCCGCGGCGGTGATCAGTCCGCTGAACAGGACCGTCAGGGTCACCGGAACGGCGAGCTTCGCCAGGAACCAGCGCGTGCGCGTCACGGACTGGGACAGCGCGGTGCGGTAGGTGCCGGTCTCCAGCTCCTGGGCGAACAGCGGCCCGCCGAGGAACAGGCCGAACAGGAGCGGGAGCAGCAGCAGGGCCTGCAAGGCCCTGCGCAGCGGGTGCTGGTGCTGCTGCTGGAAGGCGGGCAGCGCCTCGTTGCAGCGCTGCACGTGCTCGGCCGCCCCCGAGCATCCGTCGATCAGGGAAAGGTCACCGCGCGCGCCGAAGCCGCCGTACAGGAGGTATCCCGCGACCAGCGCGGTCACGGCGAGGAGCGCCCACAGGGTGGTCCGGTGCTGGCGCCACACCAGCCAGTTCACCCCGCGCACGCCGATCACGCCGCACGCCCGGCGGGCTCGGGACGGGCGGCCGCGGTCATCACGGTCGGCAGTGCGGGGTCGCGCAGATAGGTCATGAGGAGCTGTTCCAATGAGGGTGCGGGGCCGTCGCCGCCGGGGTGGTGGGCGGCGCGGAGTTCTTCGATGTCGCCGGCGAGGCGGACCCGGCCGGAGCCGAGGACGACCAGGAAGTCGCAGGTGTCCTCCAGTTCGGACACCACGTGCGAGGAGAGCAGGACGGTGGTCCCGTGCGCGGCCGCCTCGGTGACCAGCAGCCGCGCCATCTCGTGGCGCACCAGCGGGTCGAGGTCGGCCATGGGCTCGTCCAGCATCAGCAGCCGGGGGCGCTTGCCGAAGGCCAGGGCGAGCGCCACGCGGGTGCGCTGGCCCCCGGAGAGCGAGCCGACCCGGGCGTCGTGCGGGATCTCGCCGGCGGCGATGACGCGCTCGGCGGTCGCCCGGTCCCAGTCGGGGTTCATCTCGCGGCCCATCCGCAGGATCTCCGAGACCCGGAAACCCCGGTACAGCGGCTTGTCCTGGCTGAGCAGCGCCGTCGCGCGGCGGGCGGCCGCGGCCTGCGGCGGTGCGCCGAAGACGTGGATCGTGCCCTCGGTGGGCTCCAGGAGATCGGCCGCCAGGGACAGCAGCGTGCTCTTGCCGGCGCCGTTGGGCCCGACCAGGGCGCAGATCCGGCCGGCGGGGATCTGGAAGTCGCAGTCCTTCAGGGCCCATCCGCGCCGGTAGCGGCGGCCCAGGCCGAGGGCGCGTACGGCCGGTGGCTTCGGTTCGGTGTTCATGGCCCCGACGCTAGGCAAGCCGCCCGGCCCGGGGCATCGGCGCAAGGTCTGCGGCCGGGCCGACCTTGGGAGGGGTGGGGGAGTCATACCTTGGGAGGGGTGCGGGGGCGCCGGAGTAACCAAAGTATGGGGTTCTCCGACGAAGGTGGAGATGGGCAATTTGCCCCTATTGGTTCGCGTAGGCTTCTGGCCCATGTCCCGAATTCCCCGCGAGCGAGCCATCGACCTCGCCGTCGTGCTCCTCGCCGCCGGCCTGTCGGTGGCGCTGGCCGCGACGAGCAGCAACCCGCTGCTGATGTTCCCGCGCATGACGGTGTACACCGCGGTGCTGGACCCGGTGGAGCACCTCGCCGCCGCACTCGTCGGCAGAGAGCGGCTTCCGGTGTTCTTCGGGCCCGGGGCGCTCACCGGCATCGGCGCGGCCCTCGCCCTGTGGTGGCGGCGCCGCCTCCCCGTGGCCGTCGCCGTGGTCACCCTGGTACTCGGCCTGATCTCCCCGGCCGTCACCGTCTCCGCGATGATCGCGCTGTTCACCGTCGCGGCCCTGCGCCCGATGCGGGTCACGGTGCGGATCGCGGTGGCCGCCGCGCTGCCGGTCCCGCTCACGATGCTGTTCCGCGCGATGCCCTCCGACGGCTTCTCCGTCCTGGGCATCCTGCTCATCGCCTGGACGCTGGTCGCCCTCGCGGTCGGGTGGGGGCTGTTCGTACGCTCGCGGCGGATGCTCGTCGACACCCTCACCGAGCGGGCTCGGCGGGCGGAGGAGGACGCCGCCCGGCGGGCACTGGAGGCCCAGGTGCGGGTCCGCGAGGACATCGCCCGCGAGATGCACGACGTGCTGGCGCACCGGCTGTCGCTGCTGAGCGTGCACGCCGGGGCCCTGGAGTTCAACAAGTCCGCGGACCCCGCCGACGTGGGGCGCGTGGCCGGTGTCATCCGGGACAACGCCCACCAGGCGCTCGAAGACCTGCGCACGGTCATCGGCGTACTGCGCGCGCCGACGCTCGCCGGTGGCGATGTGCCCGAGGAGGCGGCGGCGGAGGCCGGCGGGCGGGCGGACGGGGTCGCGGAGCCGCCCGAGGCGCCCCAGCCCGTACTGGCCGACCTCGACCGGCTCGCCAGGGAATCCCGGGCCGCCGGCATGCGGCTCCGGCTGGACGTGGACGTCGAGGACCCCGCCGCGGTCCCGGCCCTGGCCGGCCGGACCGCGTACCGCATCGTGCAGGAGGCTCTGACCAATGCCCGCAAGCACGCCCCGTACGCCGACGTCCGCGTCGAGGTGAGCGGGGAACCGGGCAGCGGGGTCGACGTCATCGTCCGCAATCCGGTGCCCGCGGTGCCCGCGCACGCGGGGACTCCGGCACAGGCCATCCCGGGCTCCGGGCAGGGACTGATCGGCCTGGCCGAGCGCACGTCGCTGGCCGGGGGCCAACTGCGGCACGGTCCGACGGACGGGGACTACCTCGTGCACGCGTGGCTGCCGTGGGCGGCATGATCCGGGTCCTGCTCGCCGACGACGACCCGCTCGTACGGATGGGCCTGCGGGTGATGTTCGGCAGCGTCGACGACATCACCATCGTCGGGGAGGCCGCCGACGGCGAACAGGCCGTCGCCCAGGCCGGGGAACACGCCCCCGACGTGGTCCTGCTCGACATCCGGATGCCCGTCATGGACGGCCTGGCCGCGACCCGGCTCCTGCGCGGCCTGGCGAAGCCTCCGGCGATCGTCATCCTGACCACCTTCAACCCGGACGAGTACGTCCTGCGGGCATTGAGCTCCGGCGCCGCCGGGTTCCTGCTCAAGGACACCCCGCCCACCGACATCGTGGCCGCCGTACGCCGCGTCGCCGCCGGGGAACCCGTCCTGTCTCCCGCGGTGACCCAGCAGCTCATCGCCAGGGTCGCGGCCCCGCCGACCGAGGCCGCCGATTCCCGGACGAGGGCCCGGGCCCGGCTGTCGCGGCTCGCGCCACGGGAGTACGACGTCGCGCTCGCCGTGGGACAGGGCCGGACCAACGCGGAGATCGCCACCCGGCTCTACATGAGCGTGCCCACCGTCAAGGCACACGTGTCGAGCATCCTGGCCAAACTCGACGTGACCAACCGGGTCCAGGTCGCCCTGATCGTCCACGACGCGGAGCCCGGGGCCCCGGCCGGGGGGTGAGGCGGGCCTCGGTGGCCAGGTTGCGGTGGTCCCGCGATTCCAGGCGAGGGCTCAGCGGGCGCCGGGCGGAGCGCCGGTCACCACGCCCGTCAGGTGGGCATGGACCACGACACCGGCCGGACCGCCCGCCCCCTCCGCACACGTGCCGTCGCAGCCGACGACGCGCAGCTCGGGGCGGCCGGCGGTTCCGTGGCCCCGCTGCTCGGAGGACCGGCGCCCGCCGTGGTCCTCGACCGTGTCGACGCTGAAGACGGCGGTGGTCCCGTCCTCACGCACCACCTCGATGAGCCGGCCCTTCACGAGGGTCCCGAGCCGGTGGAAGACGCCGGGGTCCTGCCGGTCACCGACGGGCCCGACTATGACGGCGGTGCCTTGGGCGCCGGGAGGCGGGCCGTCGGCGTACCAGGCTGCGAGGTCGGGGTCGTTGGGGGCGTGCGGGGCTCCGCCGCCGGAGGCGGGAACCCGCGGGGAGCTGTCATGGGAGCCCGGGGTCCTGGGCGGGCCGTCACCGGGGCCCGGATCCGGCGGGCCGCCGTCGCCCGCCTGTCCCACCTCCGCCAGCGGGGCATCGACGCGCAGCGAAGGGATGCGGATGCGCTCGGGCCTGGCCGGGGCCATGGCGGCGGGCCGGGCCGTGCCTCGGGGGCCGGGCGTGTGCTGCCCCTCGTCGCGCAGTTCGCCGAGCAGCCGGCGCTGGGTGGCGAGGACACCCTGCTCGTCGGAGGGCGGGGGCGGCCCCGGTATCTCGTCGGTGCTGATCAGCCAGATCCCCACACCCGCCGCGACCGCGGTCAGGACCCCGATCGCCCGGTGCCCCCGACTCCGTCCCACCTGCACGTCCGCCCCCTGTTCCCGTGCGTCCGCTCGCTTGCGCGGCCACGCGCGGCCCACGATGTCCCGTACGGAGACCGGCCCTTGCCGGAGGCCGTCCGATGACGCGTCACCCACCCGCTGCCGACGGCCACGGCGCCCACCGCCCCTGTCCGGCAAGATCGGCTCTCCGCTCTCCGCCCCAGCACATGGCAGGCCCCCGCCGACCGCACTCCGACGCCACGGCACCCGGTCGGCGTGTCGCGGACACGCCAGAACCTGAAACCCAACGACCGTGCAGGTCAAAGGCCCTGACGGGCTGCAAGGCACCGAGTTCCGCGAATGTCCGCCGAATGGCTGACGTGAGGCGGCGGGTGGGCCACGGCACCACACTGTAGAACCCGAGATCGCGGCGGCTCTCTCGGCCGTGATCCGTGGCTCCGAGGAGAGGTCTTCGACGGCGGAGCTTCGGAAGCGGCGGAATCCACGCGGTCGGGGCGGACGGCCGCGTTGTACGGACACTCGAGTGCGCCCAGTGCACGAAGCGCCCCTCCGCCTTGCCATGCGCGGTACCAGAGGGTGCCCTTCGGCACTCCCCTATGGTTGATCGGGCAGGGGTTGATGCGGCGCACTCTTCGACGTATTGCAGTGGCTGGCGGGGGGAGCGGTACTGGTGGCAGGAGACAGGACAGCGGGCCGGGTCTGGTTCGGCGCGGCTGCGCTGGCCTCGGGGGCGTTCTCAGTCGTGTTCGTGCAGGCGATGCTGGTCGCGAACTGGGAAGTAACCCATCCGGTGCACGTACCCGGCGACGACTCACCCGGCGGCGGGAATATGGGGGCCGTGGCTGCCGTGCCTCTCTGCGCCCTCCTCGCAATCGTTTGCCTGTTCTTCCCGCTCCTGTGGGGGATCGCGGTGATGCGCAGGAGGACAGGCCGGTCGGGGCAGAAGCTGGTGGTCACCTCCACCGTCCTGCAGGGGTTCGGCCTGCTCCCGGCTCTGCCGGTGGCATCGACCCTGCCTTACGGCTGGGCCGGTGTCACGGCGCTCGTCGGCGCAGAACTGCTGGCCCTCGGCATCGCCCTGCAACAGCTCTGGTCGCGCCAGCGGGTGGGACGAAATCCTGAGCTCACCGACGGACGCTTCCGAAGCGGCGATCGAATGGGAGAGCCTGCCCACGGGGCGGACCTTCGAGGTGGCCATCTCATCAGATGAACCGCAGGTTGGTTCTGATCCCGAAGAAGAGGGCGAGCCCTTGGTGTTGGCCGTCACGGCTGAGGAGGGCGATCCGTCGACGGGGCCGAGTGCCTGAGCGCGGTCAGTCGGTGCCGACGAGGTTCCATGCCTCGATGTCGCGGTAGTGGATCGGTCCGGGACCGCGGCCGATGTTGCTGCCGACCAGGTGGAGGCGTTCGGTCTCCCAGACGCGGCCGGTGAAGGAGGCGAGCCCGTCGGCGGCCTCCACGGCGGACGAGGGATCGTTCCGGCGGGCGCGGGCCAGCGTCAGGTGGGGGCGCAGCGGCCGGTCCTCGAAGGGGATGCCGCATTCCTTGACGATGGTCCGCACGTCCGTGGCGAGCAGGTGCAGGCCTTCGAGGTCCCCGTCGATCCCGCTCCACAGCACCCGCTCGCCGAAGTGCCCGCCGCCGCGCAGCGTCAGGCGTACGGGCGGCCGCGCCGCGGCGAGGTCCGCGAGCGGCGGCCGCAGCAGCGGGACGACATCGACCGGGAGCTCGCCGAGGAACGCGAGGGTGATGTGCCAGTCCTCGATGCGGTTCCACCGCATCTGCGGGTACGCGTCGTAGGCGGGGCCCAGCGCCCGCGCCAGCTCGTCCTTCGCGTCGTCGGGCGGAGCGAGGGCGATGAAGACGCGAACGGTCGAGGGCCGGGTCTGTTCGTTCACAAGGGAATTCGTACAGTGCGGCGGGTGGTCCAGTCACATCCGGGCGGTACGGCCGGCCTGGCCGGTACGCCCGGGTCCCCACCGGCTCAGGCGTAGTGCGCCGTGTCGTGGACCTCGCCGAACCGGGGGAAGATCTTCTCCACGGTGAAGTCGTGCTCGTCGGCGGCGAACCCGGACATGGCGTCGGCGGCGAACTCCAGCTCGTAGCCGTGGTCGCTGGCGGCCCGGGCGGTGGATTCGACGCCCATCGTGGTGACCAGACCGGCGAGCACCAGCGTGTCCACGCCCAGAGCGCGCAGCCGGTCGTCCAGGCCGGTGTCGTGGAAGGCGCCGACGGTGTGCTTGACGATCGTGACGTCGCCGGGCCGGACCAGGCCGTCGGCGAATCCGCTGCCCGGCGGCTGCTCGCTCACGTCGGGCCGGTCCACGCGAACCAGGACCACGGGGCGACCGTCCGCCCTGAACGCCTCGGCGAGCCGGAGGCAGCGGGCCAGTACCTCCGCACCGGAGTGCGGGGCGACCGGCAGGTCGATGATGCGGGGCATCAGGTCGATGAGGATCAGCGCGGAAGTCACGGCGATGATCATAGGACAGGAGCGTGGGGGCGGGTAGGTGATGACGGGCTTCCGGTTCATGATCGGTATGTGGACGGGCCTTCGGCGTCGGGGGCGCCGTCGGCTAGCCTGCGCGCATGACCGTTCTGGTGAGCCGCCGACACGTTGATCAAGGCCGTGTCACCACCACCGGTTGTCGCGCCGCCGTCTGACCGGTCGCGCTCCTTTTCTCTTCCTCTCTCGCGTCCGGGCCGCCTCCGGACGCGATCATTTGACGCTTCGTCGCTTCGTCGCTTCGTCGCTTCGTCGCTTCGTCGCTTCGCGCTGTCGCGCCTTCGTCCGGGTCCGGTCCCGCGCCACCTGCCCCGAAAGGCTTCCGACGTGCGCCTTCGCATACCCCGCGCCGCCCTGCCCCTCGCCGCCGCCGCGCTCCTCGCCGGGACCGGCGCCCCGGCCCAGGGGGCCGAGTCCGGACCCCGGCCGCCCGTGAATCCGTACGCCGCGCCGACCGGCACCAACGGCATGCACGGGGACTCGGCCTCCTCGGACACCACCCCGTACCCGGGCCCCGGCACAGGCCCCGTGAGCTCCCGGCGCACCGCGCTGGCCTCGGCCTGCCCGACGCTCACCGTCGGATCGGACGGCTACGTCGTGGCCCTGTGCACCACCATCTTCGGCCGCACGCCCACCGTGCACCTCATCGATCCCCGCACCGGGGACGACCTCGCCTCGCTGGGGCTCGCGGAGGGGAACCTGTTCGGCGGCGTCTACGCCTACCTCGACAACGCCGACCGCCTCGTCGTCGCCGACGGCACCAACACGCTGCTGCGCATCGGCCACCACCGGCAGGCCGACGGCTCGTGGCGGCTGAGCGCCGACGAGCGGACTCCGCTCGGACTGGCCCCCGGTGACGGGGTGGTGGGCCTCTCCCCGGGCTGGAGCGGCCGGGTGTGGTTCGCCACCGACGCCGGCACGACCGGGACCGTGGACACCTCCACCGGCGAGGTCCGCACGCTCGCGTTCCCGGCCGGCGAACGCGTCGCCAACAGCATCTCGACCGTCGAGGGCCGCACCGCGGTCGCCACCGACCACGCCCTGTACCTGCTCGCCGAGCACCCGGACGGCAGCCCGTACGTCGTCTGGCGGCGGGCCTACGACCGGGGATCGGCCCGCAAGCCGGGCCAGTTGAGCTGGGGCACCGGCGCCACGCCCGTGTTCTTCGGCCCGCGGCACGGCGACGAGTACCTGACCATCACCGACAACGCGGACGGCAAGGAGAACCTGCTGGTCTACCGCGAGGACGGCAGTGAGGTGTGCCGGGTACCCGCCGTCAACGGCACGGAAGACGCGGTAATCGCCTCGGGGCGCAGCGTCTTCGTCACGAGCACCTACGGCTACCCGTATCCCGCGCTCCCCGCGAACGCCGGGGACAGCAAGCCCGCTTCGGCGTCCTTCGGCGGCGGCATGACCCGGATCGACGTGAACGAGGACGGACAGGGCTGCTCGGTGGTGTGGGAGAACGGGGTCAAGTCAGCTGCCCTGCCCCGCCTTTCGCTGGGTGACGGAAAGATCTACACGGTCACCGTCAGCGGCCCGACGGGGCTCGCGGGCCTCAACACCTTCGCCGCCTACCACTACGCCGTGCTCGACCCCGCCACCGGCAAGGTGGACACGACCAGCCGGCTGGGGATCGGGCTGCTCTTCAACCCGCTCCAGATGACGGGGACCACCGGCCCCGACGGCACCTTCTACCAGGGCACCGAGACGGGCGTGGTCGCCGTGCGCCGCGCCCCGTAGGAACGAACACCCGGCCCCCGCAGCGGTGGTGCTCACCGTTGCGAGGGCCGGGTGCCGGGGACCCGCCGGCCGGGAAGGCCCGTCGGCCGGGAAGGCCCGCCGGCCGGGAGGGCCGGTCAGGCGGTGGGGAAGTCGTCGGCGGTGCGGACGCGGTCGCGGATCCAGACGCCGGCCGGCTTCAGCGAACCGGTGCCCGTCCACGGGCCGTTCCCGTCACAGGTTCCCGGCTTGAAGACCGCACCGGTGCGGTCGTCGTCGGAGAAGTTCCAGTTCGTCCAGCTGATCTTCTTGGCCGCCATCAGGTCGAGGTACTTCTGCGACATGGTGAAGTCGTTGGAGCCCTCGCCCTCGTAGTTCTGCGTGCCGAACTCGGTGACGAACACGGGGATCCGGTCGGCGGCGCGGGACAGGGTGTTCAGGTACTCCTCGCGGTGCGAGTAGGCGTAGAAGTGGAACGTGTACAGGATGTTGGCCGCGTTCACCTGGTTGTTGACGACCTCGTTCTCGTCGCCGTCCTCGGAGACTCCGAAGGAGGACCAGGCGCGGGTGCCGACGATGACCGGGGCGTCGGAGTCGATGTTCCGGATGACCGGGATGATCTGCTCCGCGTAGCTCTTGATCTTCGACCAGCTCACGCCGCTGGGCTCGTTGGCGATCTCGTAGAAGATGTTGTTCTTGCCCTTGTGGCGGTTGGCGATGGCGGTGAAGAACGTCTTGGCCCTGGCCAGGTTGTAGTTGGGGTCGCCCGGGTCGAGCATGTGCCAGTCGACGATCACGTACATGCCGCGGGCCGTCGCCTGCTCGATGAGCGAGTGGGCGAGGTCGGTGAACTTCTGCGGGTCGGTCTCGTAGCCGTCCTCCTGCACGTACGTCGAGACGCGCAGGACGTCGGCGTTCCAGTCCTTGGCGAGGGCGTCGAGCGAACCGCCGGTGAGGCACTGCGCGTACCACTGGGTGCCGTGGGTGCTCATGCCGCGCAACTGGACGGGCTTTCCGTACTTGTTGCAGAGCTTGGTGCCGCAGACCGCGAGCTGTCCGTTGATCGCGACCGGGGTGGCGCCCGGTTGGGGCGGGGTGGACCCGCCGTCCACGGTGAGGTGGTCGACGTTGGGGCCGCCGTTGGAGGTGGTGGCGGTGGCCCGGATGGTGTTCGCGCCGGCCTTGAGGGCGGTGGTCAGGCCGGTCGTGGACCAACTGGTCCAGGCTCCGGTGCCGTTGAACGCCTTGTTCGTGGCGACGGCCGTTCCGTTGACCGTGATCGTCATGGGGCGGTTGGTCGTGGTGCCGTTGGCGTAGCGCAGGTTCACCGTGGCGTTGCCGGCCTGAGCGGCGTTGACCGTCCACTCGACGTAACTGCCGGTGGTGTTGTCGTAGTTGACGAATCCGCTGCCGGTGTAGCCGGCGTGGTTGGACTCGGCCGCACCTTGCGAGACGACGGCGTTCTCCGCCTCGTGGACGACGGGCGCGGCCGATGCCGTGCCGGGGGCGCTGGTGAGGCCGACGAGCAGTGCGGTGACGAGGGTTCCGGCAGCACCGAGGGAGCGCAGTCGGATGCGTGGGGGTTTCAAGGTGTCTCCGTCCTGTTGACGATCGACTGTTCGTAAGGAAAGTTTCCTAACGACACGGAATGGAATAGCAGCGTCCGACGTGACGGCACAAGGGTTCGCGCAATGTGTCCACATACGTGGACTCCCGATTGATGTAGAGACATCCATTGACCAGCTGGACGGTCATCAGCACGATGTACCACGGCTACACCCCTCCCGCCCCCCACACTTGCCAGGAGGAACGTTGTCCGCACGATGGAGAGCCGTCGCCGCGCTCGGTGGCGCCACGGCCGTGCTGTGCGCCTCGGGCGTCGCGATCGGCGTCGCCGACGCCCGTCCAGCAGGACCGCAACCCGCAACCACCGCATCCGCGTCGACCGCCGCCCTGGACCTGTCCAAGGCCAACCGCCGCACCCCGCTGACCGGCCTCTACGACTGGTCGAAGGCCGGATACCTGGGTGGCGGCGACCTCCCGGGCGAGGACCGGACCACCCCGGACGCCGCCTGCCGGATCACCCCCGCCCAACTCGCCGCCCAGTACGGGGTGAAACCCGGCGACGGCGCCGACGACTCGGCCGGACTCCAGTCCGCCATCGACCACATCCGCACCGACTGCTCGCCCGGGGCGGGTTACACCAGGCTCTCCCTGATCACCCTCCCGGCCGGCGTCCTCGACGTCTCCCGCCAACTCTCCGTCGACGCCGACTACCTGACCGTGCGAGGAGCCGGCAGCGGCACGGGCGGCACCCGGATCGTCTTCCGCCCCGACGCCGACACCCGGTACGACGCCCTCACCCCCGACGGCTCGGACTGGGACGAGGACGGCATGACCTCCGGCTCCGCCAAGGGCGGCTGGATATGGCCCGGCCGGGGCCTGTTCCGCGTCCAGTCGCGCGGGGTGCACCCGAGCTACGCCTCCGAGTACGCGGCGGCCCCCGCCAACCGCAAGGACCTCTTCGAGGGCACGGTCAACGTGCACTGGAAGGCCGGGCTGAAACTGCGCGGCAAGGCCGGCGACACCGGGTTCGCGGCGCGCGCCGGGGACACCGTCGTCCCCCTCGCCTCCGGCGGATCGCTCGCCGCCTTCCCGGTCGGCGGACTGGTCAACGTCCGCGCCGCCAACTCGCTGAAGTTCTACGCCCAGCAGAACATCCAGCCCGGCGACGGCACCCTGCAGAACATCCACATGCGCCAGCAGATCTTCACCATCACGGCCGTGGACTCCGTGAACCGCACGCTGACGCTGGACAAGCCGTTGGAGTACGACGTACCGGTCAACTCCACCTCCGACGGATCCGCCCCCATCGAGGGCGCCGTCTACGACTCCAAGGCCGCGCCCCTCGTGGACCCGGTGCTCGGCGTCGGCTTCGAGGACTTCGCGCTGACGCAGGAGGTGCCGGGCCTCGACCGCGCCGACGCGGTGCGCAACTACGGGAACATGGCCCCCGCCCAGGAGATGCACGGCATCGTCTTCAAGTGGGCCGCCAACTCCTGGGTCCGGGGCATCAGGACGGAGATGACCGGGTCCCACCCGATCGTCACCGAGGAGGCCTATCACCTCCAGATCGTCGACAACCAGCTCGACGGTTCCTGGAACAAGGGCAAGGGCGGCAACGGCTACTTCCGCGGCTCCCGCGTCTGGGACTCCCTCTACGCGGGCAACACCTCACGCAACCTGCGCCACTTCACCTTCCAGTGGTCGGCCTCCGGCAACGTCGTCATCGGCAACGACTTCGACTCCGACCTCAACCTCCACGGAGGCTGGGAGCGCAACAACCTGTTCGAGCTCAACAAGGTGACCGTGCCGTACGAACACCGCTCCGCCAACTGCCGATCCAACTGCGGGGAAGAGGGCGGCGGAGGCCCCGACGCCTCCACCTGGTTCCCCATCTGGTGGGGTGCGGGGAAGAAGGCCGTGAAGTGGTCGGGCTCCACCGGACCGCGCAACGTCTTCTTCAACAACACCATGACGAAGCAGAGGACTTCGGGAGCGGCCTACACCCCGTACTACGCCGACCACCAGCGGATCTACCAGTTCGGCTGGAACGGGAGCGCCGCCGGCGGCGGCGCCTGGCAGCACCTGGACGCGGGAGGCGTGCCGATCGCCGACTGGGCGGGGCGCGAGCAACTCGACTACGCGGGCGGTCACGGCGTGGACGCCACCCGTACGGACACGGGCGCTTCGCTCTTCCTGAAGTCGGCCACCGGCGGGAACCCTTCCCCCAGCCCGACTCCCACGCCGACCCCCACCGCGACGCCGACTCCCACGCCCAGCCCCACCGCGACGCCGACACCGACCCCCACGTCGACTCCGACCGGCACCCCCGCGGGCTGTCTGACGGCGCGGACCGTCCAGACCTCCCTCTGGAGCAGCGGCTACGGGATGGACGTGTTCGTCAGGAACGACTGCGCGGCCCCCGTGTCCGGTTGGCAGGTGGAGTTCGATCTGCCCGCCGGGACCGGCGTCTCCAGCAGCTGGTCCTCGACCAGGACCCGGAGCGGGGGGCACTTCACCTTCGTCAACGTCGCCTACAACGGCGACATCGCGCCGGGCCAGGAGAAGGGCTTCGGCTTCAACGCCTCCGGGCTCGGCTCGCCGGCCCACCTCACCGCACGGACCCGATAGGAGCGTCGCCACCATGCGCACAGCGATACCCGTGGCGGCCGCCGCCGCCACCGCCGCACTCCTCGCGGCGGAACTGCTGAGCCCCACCGCCCACGCCGCCGCCACGGTGGTCGACGTGACGACCGGCGCCCAGCTGAAGAAGGCGCTCGCCGCGGCCGCGCCCGGCCAGACCATCCGGCTCGCCGCGGGGGAGTACCGGGGCTCCTTCGCGACCCGGCGGGCCGGGACCGCCGCCAAGCCGATCACGCTCACCGGCCCCCGCACCGCCGTGCTCGTCAACGACGGACCGTCCGGTGAGGCCCCGTCCTGTCCGGTGCCCACCACGGGCTGGGACCCGGGCTACGGGCTCTGGCTCTACGGGGCCCCGTACTGGAACCTGACCGGCTTCACCGTCAAGGACTCCAAGAAGGGCGTGGTGCTGGACAACGCGCAGCACGTCACCATCGACGGGCTGTACGTCCACCACGTGGAGGAGGAGGGCGTCCACTTCCGGCGCTCCTCCGCCGACGGGGTGATCCGCAACTCCGTGATCGAGTACACGGGTCTGGTCCAGCCCGCTTACGGCGAGGGCGTGTACCTCGGCTCCGCCGGCTCCAACTGGGGCTGCCACGGCAACTCCGGCGGCGCGGACCGCTCCGACCGGGTGCTGGTGGAGAAGAACCGGATCGGACCGTACGTCGCCGCCGAGGCCATCGACATCAAGGAGGGCACCTTCGGCGGGACCGTCCGCGGCAACACCTTCGACGGCCGCGGGATCAGCGGCCAGAACTCCGCCGATTCGTGGGTGGACGTCAAGGGCGTCGACTACCTGATCGAGGGCAACAAGGGCACCTTCGCACCGCCCGGCACCTTCGCCAACGGCTACGAGACGCACAACCCGGGCACCACTCCCGCCTTCCCCAACGGCTGCGGCACGGTGTGGCGGAGCAACACCTCCGACCTCGGCGGCGTCGGCGCGTACGCCGTCAAGGTCACCTCCACCTCCCCGTGCGCGGGCCGGCCCAACGTGGTCCACGCCTCGAACACGGTCACGAGGGCGGTGAGCGGGCTCACCAACATCCCCGTGACGCCGTAACCCCGTGACCCCGTAGCCCCGTGACCCCGTAGCCCGGCCGCGGTCCGCTACCGGATGCCGTGCCGGCGGAGCGTCGTGGCGAGGGCGGTGGCGTGCGCCACCACCGCCTTCGCCACCCGCTCGACCTCCTTGTCGGTGGCCGCGTCCACCGGCATGGAGCAGCTGATCGCGTCGGTCGCGGGGATGCGGTAGTGGACGGGAGCGGACAGGCAGGCGACGCCCGGTGTGCCC
>NZ_JBSGXB010000188.1:0-14887 GCF_053609185.1 Streptomyces sp. NPDC054956
GGGTTTGGGGGGGGGGGGTCGGGGGGGGAGCCCCTGGAGCTCGGGCGGAGCCGGGTGTGGGGGTCGGGGGGGGAGCTCGGGGGAGCGGGGGAAGGGCGGGTAGGGGACTTCGCGCCGCGCAGCGGCTGCGACCGTCGGCGGGGGACGGACCGTTCGGCGATGGGGGCGGGACCGTTCGGCGACGGGGGCGACCGGTCGGCGCAGGGTGGGGCGGCATACGTCACGCGGCGGATAACTCCGTGCGCGGGGTGCCGCAGGCTCGGGGCATCCGACCCGGAAGGGGTGGCCCATGCCCACGACCGCCGGCACCATCACCCGTCGCCGCACCGACGCACACGCCCTCGCCCGTCTGCACAGGGAACACGGCAAGGCCCTCCTCGGCTTCCTCCTCGGCCTCACCTTCGGCGACCGCCAGCGCGCCGAGGACCTCCTCCAGGAGACCCTGTTCCGCGCGTGGAAACACCCCGAGGCCCTGGAGAGCAGCACCCACGTCTCCATGCGGCCCTGGCTGTACACCGTCGCCCGGCGGGTCGCCATCGACGCCCGCCGGGCCCGGCTCTCGCGGCCCGCCGAGGTCGGGGCCGACGGGCTGGAGCATTCCCCGGCCGACGACGACCGCACCGAGCGGTCCGTGGCGGTCCTCGACGTCCGCGAGGCCCTGCGCTCACTCTCCCCCGAGCACCGGGCCGTACTCACGCAGATCTACTTCCGCGGAGCCAGCGTCCGCGAGGCCGCCGAGGAGCTCGGGGTGCCCGCCGGGACGGTCAAGTCCCGCACCTTCTACGCCCTGCGGGCCCTGCGCGCCCTCCTGCCCGGCTACGACGAGGGCCACCTCCGAGCGTGAGCGCAGCTCCAGTTTGGCCAGGATGTGCGAGACGTGGGTCTGGACGGTCCGGGTGGACAGGAAGAGGGACGCCGCGATCTCGGGATTCGTCCGGCCCCGGGCGACCAGCAGCGCCACCTTCAGCTCCGCCGGGGTCAGCGCCTCCCAGCCCCGCGCCGGCCGCCGCCGCGCCGTGCGGCTGCCCCGGCGGACACCCAGGCTCCGCAGCCGGGCGTCGGCCCGGGCCCTGTCCCACCGCGCGCCCAGGGCCTCGTACGCGGACACCGCCCGGGACAGCGCCGACCGGGCGCCCGGCAGGTCCCCGTGCCAGGCCTGGGCCACCGCAAGGTCCTCCAGGGTCTGGCCCAGCACCAGTCCGCCCGGCGCCCGTGCCACCGCCTGGGCCAGCAGCTCCGGGTCCTGGGCGAACAGTCCCCGGCAGCGCAGCAGCGCCAGCGCCGGACCCGGATACCCCGGCAGCACCGACGCGGCGCGGGCGCAGGCCGACACCGCGGAGCCGGCCGTGCCGGAGTCCCCGTTCTCCAGCGCGAGCCGGACGGCCTCCGACAGCGCCCAGGGCCGGTCGAAGGCCACCGCCTCGTCCCCGCCGTCCACGAGCAGGGGCCGCAGCGCCTCCACCGCGTCGCCGGGGCGTCCGTCCCGCTCCGCCAGCAGCGCGCGGGCCAGCAGGACGTGCGGGGCGTGCCGGCGGGCCGCGGGCAGGGCGTACGGATCCGCGGTGAGGTCCGCCAACTCGGCCCGGGCCGCCTCCTGTTCGCCCCGGTGTCCCAGGATCAGGGCGCGCAGCCCGTGGGTGAGCACCGGCAGCCAGCCGTCCGAGACCACCGGCCCCCGGGCCCGGGCGAGGCCGGCCAGGGCCGCGTCCCAGTCGCCGAGCCGGTAGCGCAGGTCCGCCAGCAGCGCCTCCGTGACCACCAGCCGGCCCGTCGAGCCGGTTCGGGCCGCCAGCTCGCGCGCCTCGAGCAGCGCGGCCGCCGCGATCCGCGGCTCGTCGAACCGCAGGTGCCCCTCGGCCTGGTTGGCGAGCAGCAGCAGCCGCATGTCGTTGGCCGCCGGGCTGCGGCGCGCGTGAGCGATCCCGGCCGCCATGTGGCGCAGCGACTCCCGGCCCCGGTTCAGGTGGAACAGGGCGAAGGACATGGCGTGTTCGGCCTCCGCCGCGCACAGCGGGTCGCCCAGTTCCCGCGCCCGCGCGACCAACGGGCCGGCCAGGGCGTACGCCTGCTCGGGGCGGTGCAGGTCGGCCAGCGCGAGCACCCGGCAGGCCTCCAGGCGCAGCCGCCAGGATTCGCCGGGGGCGTGCTCGGCCGGCCCGTCCTCGATCGGCCCGTTCTCGATCGGTACGTCTCCGGGCGGCACGTCTTCGGCCAGTGCGGCCTCGGTGACCGCCAGCGAGCGCGCCATGTCCCCCTGGATCATCAGCGCCGACACCAGCTTGAAGGCGAGCGCGGCCCGGCGCCCGGGCTCCTCGGCCCGCTCGCGCAGGGTGGTCAGGAGTTCCACCGATTCGGGGCGGCGCAGCGTCAGCGCGGCGTCCGCGAGGGCCGTCTCCAGGGCCTCCCGGTCGGGTTCCTCGGCTTCTCGGTCCGGTCGTTCGGCTCCTCGGTCCGGTCCCTCGGCCGCCCGGCCCGGTGGCCCCTCGGCCTGGTCCACCGCCCGGCGCAGCAGTGCGGCCGCCACCTCCGGCGCCACCGCGATCAGGGCGTCCGCCGACCGCGCCGTCCACCGCGTCGCCCACCGGTCCAGCACCCCGGCGCCGAGCAGTTGTCCGGCGGTGCGGACGGGGGCGAGCCCGGCCCCGGCGAAGGCCCGCGCGGCGTCCTGGTGCAGGGCGGTACGGGCCGCCCGGGGCAGGGCCGCGTAGAGGGCGAGCCGTACCGCCGGGTGCCGGAACCGCAGGACGCCGCCCGGGTCCTCCGGCGTGCCCGGACCGGGTGCCTGCGCCCCGGGGGAGCCCGGTTCGAGTACGCCGGCCAGGAGCGGCTCCTCCAGGTCCGCGAGCAACTCCCGTACGGGACGCGCCTGTACGAGGGCCAGCTCGCGCGCGGTGAAGGCAGGTCCGAGCAGGGCCGCGTGCCGCAGCACCGCCGCGGAGGCGGGGGAGAGCTGCCCCGCCTCCCGGGCCACGGCCTCCGGTGGTGGCGGCAACTCGCCTACCGGCACGGTGAGTTCCGCCAGGCCCTCGCGGAGTTCGAGGACCCCGGACCAGTGGGCGAGCAGCTCCCGCAGCAGCCGGGGATTGCCGCCCGCCTGCCCGGCGGCCTCCCGGAGCCGGGGGCCGGGGGGCGCCCCGAGTACCTCCCTGGCCAGCGCGGCCGATTCCGCCCCGGTCAGCGGCTCCAGCCGGAGCGTGTGCCCGCGCGGCCCGCCGCCCAGGTCGGCGCACAGCCGCTCCACGTCGGGGCGCCGGGGCAGGGGCCGGCGGGACGCCACCAGCAGCAGCGGCAGCCGGTCCGTCGCGCCGGCGAGGTGGCGCCACAGCAGCAGGTCGCCCGGACCGGCCCACTGGAGGTCGTCCAGGGCCAGCAGCAGCGGCCGCCCCGCACACCACTCCTCCACGTCGGCGGCCAGCAGGTCCACGGCCGCCAGCAGCGCACCGCCGGGCTCGGCCGACCGCCGGGCCTCCCGCAGCAGCGACAGCACCCGGGCCCGCGCCGGGCCGGCCGGGTGCAGGCAGTCCAGTACGGCCCGCAGCGGCAGTTCCGGTACCGGCGCCGAGGCGGCCCCGTACCGGACGCGGAAGCCGAGCGCGGCCGCCTCGGCCAGCGCTCCGCGCAGGAACGCGGTCCGGCCCGCGCCCGGTTCCCCTTCCACGATCAGGCAGGCGCCGTCGCCCTCCGCGCCTGCCCGTACCCGTTCCCGCAGTTCATGACGGTGCCGTTCTCGCCCGACCCGCACGTCGGCGATCCCTCCGGTCGTTCGCGCCGTCCCCAGGATGGCAGCTCGCGCTCCGGTCAGCGCCGCGGAATCCGGCCAGATGGGGCCGAACTGTGCACCCCCGCACGGTATTTGGGAATCCGTACCGTGATCTTCATGCCCGCGCCGATGCCCGTTTCGATGACGAGCCCGTGGCCGTCCCCGTACACCTGGCGCAGCCGCTCGTCCACGTTGGTCAGCCCGATGCCCGAGGAGGAGCCCGCGTGCTCCCCGGCCAGGATGCGGCGCAGCAGGGCCGGGTCCATCCCGACTCCGTTGTCCTCGATGGTGATCAGCGCCTCCGCGCCCGCGTCCCGGGCCGCGATCGTGATCCGGCACTCCTCGGTGGAGTCCTCCAGTCCGTGCTTGACCGCGTTCTCCACCAGCGGCTGAAGGCACAGGAACGGCAGCGCCACCGGCAGTACTTCGGGCGCCACCTGCAAGGTCACCTTCAGTCGGTCCCCGAACCGGGCCCCGGCCAGCGCCAGATACTGCTCGATGGACCGCAGCTCCTCCGCCAGCGTGGTGAAGTCCCCATGCCGGCGGAAGGAGTAGCGGGTGAAGTCCGCGAACTCCAGCAGCAGGTCCCGGGCCCGCTCCGGATCGGTGCGCACGAACGAGGCGATCGCCGCGAGGGAGTTGAAGATGAAGTGCGGGGAGATCTGCGCGCGCAGCGCCTTGATCTCCGCCTCCATCAGCCGGGTCCGCGAGCGGTCCAGCTCGGACAGCTCGAGCTGGACGGAGACCCAGCGGGCGACCTCGGTCGCGGCCCGCACCAGCACCGCCGACTCCCGCGAGCCGTAGGCCACCAGCGCGCCGAGCATCCCGTCCTCGCCGGTCAGCGGCGCGACCACGGCCCACTTCAGCGGGCAGTCGGGCCGCGTGCACTCGGTCCGCACGCTCTGGCTGCGCCCCGAGTCCAGCATCACCGCGACCCGGGCCATGGCGCGGCGCTCGTGGTGGTCGGCGCCCGGTCCGTCCCAGGCGAGGACGGTCTCGCGGTCCGTCAGGCACAGGGCCTCGGTGCCGAGCAGGGAGCGCAGGCGTTTGGCGGCCTTGCGGGCCGCGTCCTCGGTGAGGCCGGCGCGCAGCGGGGGAGCGGCGAGCGAGGCGGTGTGCAGGGTGTGGAAGGTGGCCCGTTCGACGGGGGTGCCGAGGTCGAGGCCGAGGGCGCGCTCCCCGCGCCGTGCCTGCCAGCGGCCGCCCGCCCAGCCGGCGCCGAGCAGCAGCACGCCACCGGCCGCCGCCAGGACCGAGAGCAGTGCTCCGCTCATGGAGCACCGCCCTTGCCGTTGTCCCCGCTCTTGCCGCCGCCCACGTCCCTGCCGCCGCCCGCGCCCCTGCGGCCCGAGCCGCCGCCCCTCGCACGGGCCGCGCCGCCGCCCACGCGGGCCGGGGCCTCGCCCGCCACGTCCTCCGGCAGGTGCAGCCGGGCCAGCGTCGCCGCCGTCCCCGCCGGAATCCGCCCGCGCGTGCCCAACGACACCACCACCATCGTCAAGAACCCCAACGGCACCGACCAGACCGCCGGCCAGGCCAGCAGCGTGTTCGCCCAGCCCGCCGGAGCCATCCCGGCCCGCGTGGCGAGCACCGCGCTGAGCGCCGCCCCGCCCCCCGCCACCAGTCCGGCCACCGCCCCCGGCGGGGTCAGCCCGCGCCACCAGATGCCCAGCACCAGCAGCGGGCAGAACGAGGACGCCGACACCGCGAAGGCCAGCCCCACCGCGTCCGCCACCGGCACGTCCGTCGCCGCCACGCTCCCGGCCAGCGGCACCAGGATCGCCACCAGCACCGCGACCCGGAAACTGCGCACGCCCCGCGAAGGCAGCACGTCCTGGTGGAGCACCCCGGCCACCGCCATGGTCAGCCCCGACGCCGTCGACAGGAACGCCGCGAACGCGCCCCCGGCCAGCAGCGCCCCCAGCAGTTCCCCCGCCGTCCCGCCCACCATCCGGGCCGGCAGCACCAGCACCGCCGCGTCGGCCTCGCCGGTCAGGGCCAGCTCGGGGGCGTAGATCCGGCCCAGCGCCCCGTACACCGGCGGCAGCAGGTAGAAGGCGCCGACCAGCCCGAGCACCACCAGCGTGGTGCGCCGCGCCGCCCGCCCGTTCGGGCTCGTGTAGAACCGCACCGCCACGTGCGGCAGCCCCATGGTCCCGAGGAAGGTGGCCAGGATCAGCCCGTACGTCGCGTACAGCCGCAGCTCCGGCCGGTCCCCGGACAGCGGCTCCGACCAGCTCGACGCGCGCGGTCCGGCCTCGGTCCGGGTCTGCGGGACCGGGGAGCCCGGGTCGAAGGCGAGGCGCGCGTGCGCCCGTACGGAATGGTGCCCGGCGCCGAGCGTCACCGGCTCGCCCTCGTACGCGCGCCCGTCCACGCGGCCGGTCACGGTCACCGTCAGCGGCGCGTCCAGGGAGAGCCGTACGTCCTCGGCCAGGGTGACGGCGGTGTGCTCGCGGAAGACGGCCGGGGCGTCGAAGGTGGCCCGCGGCGCGCCGTCCCCCACCCAGGCCGCCAGCAGGAAGAACACGGGGACCAGCAGGGCGGTGAGCTTGAGCCAGTACTGGAAGGCCTGCACGAAGGTGATGCTGCGCATGCCGCCGGCCGCGACCGCCGCCGTCACCACGCAGGCGACGACCACCCCGCCGACCCAGTGCGGGGCCCCGGTCAGGATCTCCAGCGTCAGGCCCGCGCCCTGGAACTGCGGCAGCAGGTAGAGCCAGCCGACCCCGAGCACGAACAGCACCGCCATCCGCCGCACGGCCCGCGATTCGAGGCGGGCCTCGGCGAAGTCGGGCAGCGTGTACGCGCCCGAGCGGCGCAGCGGGGCCGCCACCAGCACCAGAAGGACCAGGTACCCGGCCGTGTAGCCCACCGGGTACCAGAGCATCTGCGGGCCCTGGAGCAGCACGAGGCCGGCCACGCCGAGGAAGGAGGCCGCGGAGAGGTACTCGCCGCTGATGGCCGCCGCGTTGAGGCGGGGGCCGACCGTGCGCGAAGCCACGTAGAAGTCGGAGGTGGTCCGGGATATCCGCAGGCCCAGCGCCCCGAGCAGCACCGTGACCAGGACGACGACGGCGACCGCGGTCAGCGCGTACGTCTGGTTCACCGGTCGGGTCCTTCGGGCTGGGGCGGCGGGGCGGGGCGGGGTCACGGGAGTCTACGCAGACCCCCGGACCGGGCAACAGGCCGTCCCGCCCACCCGGGCACCGCTTGGCCGGTATCCGTCAGAGCGCGGGGTCGCGGTGCTCGGCGCAGTCGCGCAGGGCGATCTCCAGCTCCACGTACGATTCCTCGGCGCGCCGGAAGGCCAGCGTCAGCGCCGCCTCCGCCCGGGGCGGTACCTGCCCGCGGGCACCCTCGTGGGCCTCGTACAGTACGTCGGCCCAGCGCGCGGCCGCGCTGCGCAGGCGGGCCAGCAGGGCCTCGGCCTCGGCCGGTCCGGCGGGACGGGTGCGGGGCAGTCCGGCCAACGCGTCGAGCAGCGCCTGGATTTCGGACATCTGCTTCCTCCCGGGGCGGAAGATCCACGATACGCGCGGCCGCCCGGCGGGGAGGCCGACCGGGGCGCCGCTGCGGCCGACGGCCGGGTCGGATCGCCGTACGCCCCTCCCGGCACGGTGAACGGCTCGGCGGCGCGCCGGACGGTTGCCGCGGCCGGACGGCCGGTTCCCGGCGCAGTCCCCGCGGGGCTGCTCCCCCCGCCCCGCCCCTTCCCGCTGCGCTGGATCATGCGGCTCCGCCGCGTGGCGGAGCCGCGCCCCGGACCCCCGTGGGGTCGTTCAGCCCATCGCCTGGCGCATCAGCAGGTCCCGGAGTTCCCGCGCGTGCCGTCGGCTCACCTGGAGTTCGGCCGATCCGACGCGGACCGTGGTGGTGCCCGCGTCCAGGCGGAGTTCGTCGATGCGGCCGAGCGCCACCAGGTGGCGGCGGTGGATGCGGACGAACCCGCGCGAGGCCCAGCGCTCCTCCAGCGTGGACAGCGGTATCCGCACCAGGTGGCTGCCCTCGTCCGTGTGCAGCCGGGCGTAGTCGCCCTGGGCCTCCACGTACGCGATGTCCGCGATCGCCACGAAACGGGTGACGCCGCCCAGTTCGACGGCGATCTGCTCGGTGCCGCGGTCGGTGCCGTGGACGACGGGGGCCGGGAGTCCCGCGTCGGGTACCTCCCGGCGCTGCTGGGGTACGACGGGCGCCGCTCCGGCCGGCGCCGCCGACGGCGCGGGCGGCGGCCCGGCCCGGCCGGACTGCGCGCAGGCCCGCCGCACGGCCTCGGCCAGCCGCTCCGGGCGCACCGGTTTGAGCACGTAGTCCACGGCCTTGAGGTCGAAGGCCTGTACGGCGAACCCCTCGTGGGCGGTGACGAACACGATGAGCGGCGGCCGCGCGAACCCGGCCAGCAGCCGGGCGATGTCCAGCCCGGTCAGCCCCGCCATGTGGATGTCGAGGAAGACCACGTCGATGCCGTCGGGCCCGTCGGGGCCGCTCTCCAGTGCCCGGGTGATCCGCCGCAGCGCCTCGGTGGCGTCCGAGGCGCCTTCGGCGCTGAGCACCCGGGGGTCGGAGCGCAGCAGGTAGAGGAGCTCCTCGAGCAGGGGCTTCTCGTCGTCGACGGCCAGTACGCGCAGCATGGGACGGAGTCTAGGTTCCGGTTGCGCGGCGCGGAACGGTGCGCGGCCCCTGCCTCGGGGGGAGGAGAGGCAGGGGCCGCGCGGTCAGGTGGTCCATGGGGGCGCCGCGGCGTACCGCGGCGCGGGTGCGGCTACTGGCCGGTGATGAGCTTGCCGTCGGGGGCCACCGCGTACCAGGTGCCGCCGACGCCCTGGCCGTTGATGTCACCGGCCTTCTTGTCCCCGGTGAAGGTGTAGACGGGCCAGCAGTTCACCGTCTGCTGCTTCTTGCCGTCCGGGCGGTCCAGGACCAGGTAGTTCTTCTCGATGATGCCCTTGGCGTTGGCCTTGTCCACCGGGGCCACGACCGGCCACTTGGCCACGCAGTCGCCCTCGCACTTGGAGACCATGGGCCACGCGGTGTCCGGCTTGAACCGGTAGACGGTCATCCCGTTGCCGTCGACGATGTGGTCGCCCAGCTTGGGGTCCTTGGCCACGGTCAGCGCGCCCGAGGCCTGGCCCGCGCCGGCGGGCGCGGCGGCCGGCTTCGCGGCCTTCTTGCCGTCGGGCGCGGCCGCGAACCAGGTGCCGCCGACGCCCTGCCCGTTGGTGTCGCCCGCCTTGGTGTCCTTGCTGAACCGGTACACGGGCCAGCCCGCCACCGTCAGCTGCTTGCTGCCGTCGGTGCGGACCACCTCGCCCAGCAGCGCCGGGTCCATGCCCGCGGCGGCGGTGGCGTCGCCGGCGGCGACCACCGGCCAGGTCTTCGCGCAGTCCCCGTCGCAGTTCGACTTCGACGGCTTCGCGGTGTCCTTGTCGAAGCGGTACAGGGTGAAGCCCGCGCTGTCGGTGAGGACCGAACCGAGCTGGTCGTTCGCCGCGATGGCCAGCTGTCCGGCGGACTTGGCGGCGCCGTCGGAGCCGGAGCCGGAGCCCGCTCCGTAGTCGGAGCCGTAGCCGTCTCCGGTGCTCTGGGCGGGGGCGACGGCACCGGCGGGCTTGGTGTTGTCGCCGGCCTTGTCGTTCCCGCCGCAGGCGGTCGCTCCGATCGCGACGACGACCGCCACGGCCGTCAGGGTGGTTCCGCGCTTGATGCCCATCTCGATCTCTCCCACGTGTGCGTCCGGTGCCGCTCCGCTGCGCCCGGTTCGGAGCGGAGCGGCGGCAACTGTGTGCAGGACACGCCTCGTCGGAGCCGTTGTGTTCAATCCGCGCGATGTGGGCTGTTTCACTCACCCCGCGCCGAACCCGGCCCGCCTCATGGCCGTGGCCACAGCGAGGCCGAGCGTGTGGTGACCCGAGTCGTTGGGGTGCAGACCGTCCGCCAGGTGCTCGGGTCCGAGGACGTCCCGCCCCGGCAGCAGGGCCAGGCGGTCGTCCCCGGCGGCGATGCGGTCCCGGGTGGCGCGCTCCATCGCGTCGCGCAGGGCGCCGAGGGTGGCGCCCAGTTTGTTCGGGGTGCGTTCCGCGTCGGGCCGCAGCACGGGGGAGAGGAGCAGCAGCGGTGTCCGGGGGTGACCCTGGCGGACCAGTTCGATGAACGCGCGCGTGGTCTCGTACAGCAGCGGGGCCGAAAAGGGCACGCGGGACCAGCAGTTGGTGCCGAAGGCGAGGGTCAGGACGTCGGCGGGGAGCTCGGCGAGCTGCTCGGCGGTGGCCAGTTCCCCGCGCGCGGCGCCCGCGTAGCCGAGGTTGACCGTGTCCCAGCCCAGCGCCCGCCCGGCCGTCGCCGGCCAGCCGTGCGCGGGCCGGGTGGACCACCAGCCCTCGGTGATCGAGTCCCCGTGCACCACCCAGCGAAGCGCGGGCGGCGCGGGGGCGATCCGGCCGCCGATCCCGCGCACGCCGAGGATCAGCGGGGACTGCGTCTCGGGCGGGTGGATGGTGAACGGGCCCGAGCCGCCCGGCAGTTCGATGCGTACGACGGCCTCCGGCGCCGGCTCGGTGTACAGCTCGCGCACCACGCCGTGCCGGTCCCAGAGGGCGAATCCGTGCGCGAGGTCGCGCAGCGCGTCGGTGGGGCCGGGCACGGTGGCCCGGTAGCGGATCTCCACCGCCCGCGCGCCGTCGGCGGTGAACTCCAGCCGCACCCCTATGGGCAGGGTGGCCCGTTCGCCGGTGTCCCAGGGCAGCCGCATCGTGTCGGCGGGATCGGCGCGCACCGGGCGGCCCTCGTCCAGCCAGGCGACGCCGCGCAGGAACGGGCCGGGGTCCAGCCACTGCCCGGCGTCGGTGGCGAAGACCGCACCCGTGCCGGCGCCGGACTCCCCGTGCCGCGGGTCCTCCCGCACCGGGGTCACCGGGGTCGCAGGGGTCGCAGGGGTCCGGTACCGCTCCGTGTCCTCGGTTCCGCGCGTGCTCACTGCTCGCCTCCGATGGTCGGGTACGGGAACTTCACGCCGACGCCGCCGTCGACCACGAGCGTCTGCCCGGTGATGTACGAGGACTGCGGCGAGGCCAGGAAGTACAGCGCGGCCGCGATGTCCGAGGTCTCGGCGACCCGGCCCAGCGGGGCGTTCTCCGCGTTGATCCGCCGCCCCTCGGCGCCGAGCAGGGCGGAGACCCGCGGGGTCCGGACCACTCCCGGCGCCACCGCGTTGACCCGTACCCCGCGCGGGCCCAGTTCGACCGCCGCCGAGCGCACCAGTGACATCAGCCCGGCCTTCGCGGCCCCGTAGGCGGCGTGCAGGGGTGCCGCGGTGAGCCCGGAGACGGAGGCGACGAACACCAGCGGGCCGCCGCCGGCCGCCGCCACGGCCTCGCCGCCGTACTGGACGGCCAGCCACGCGTGCCGCAGCACCAGGTCGAAGTGCCAGTCCCAGCCGGCGTCGTCCAGCTCGGGCAGGGCGGCGTACCGGGCCATGCCGACGATGTCGACCACCCCGCCGACGGGCAGGCCCCCGAGCAGCGCCGGGGCCTCGTCGAAGAGCCGGCGCACCGCTTCGCGGCGCGTGACGTCGGCGGTGTACGCGGTCCCCCCGGTCTCGGCGGCGACCGCCCGGGCCCGTTCCCCGTCCACGTCCACGCACAGCACGCGGGCGCCCCCGGCGGCCAGCGCGTGCGCGGTCTGGCGGCCGATGCCGTTGCCCGCGCCGAGCAGCACGAGGCCGCGGCCGTCGAGGCGGTGCAGGGACGCGTAGTCGGGGACGGGGGAGGTGTCGAGCGGGGTGGGGGTTTCGGGGGCGGCCGCAGCGGCCGGGGGCTCGGCGGTCATGCCCGCTCGCGGCGGGGCTCGTACCGGGCCAGCTCGGGGATGACTTCCTTGCCCAGGATCTCCAGGGTCCGCAGGATCTCCCGGTGTTCCAGGTAGCCCCACTGGACGTAGCAGATGAGCTGGTCGACGCCGAGGTCCGCGTACCGCTTGGCCTTGGCGACGATGGTCTCGGCGTCCCCGATGAGGATCATGTCGCCGTCGCTGAACTCCCGTACCGGGACGTTCCCTTCGAGGATCGGCGTGAGCAGCGGGAAGGTCCGCTCGCGCTCCTCGGGGTTCAGGTGCGGCAGCTCCCACTCCAGGGTGAACCGCGCGAGGTTCGAGTACCACCAGGCGACGGAATCCCACACGCGGGCGTCCGCGGCGGTGCGCGGCGCCGTCGCGTGGACCAGGGTGTAGGCGGCGACCCGGTCCGTGGTGACGTCGGTGAGCGGGCTCGGGGCGGCGGCCGCGGCCCGGTACGCGGCCACCTGGGCGGCCATCGCCTCCAGCGGCTGCATGATCGAGAAGGAGAGCAGTCCGAGGCCGTGCGCGCCCGCGACCTCGGCGGAGCCGGGGGAGGTGGCCGCCATCCAGGCGGGCGGGTGCGGGTCCTGCACCGGCTTGGGGGTGACCATGCGGCGCGGGAAGCGGAAGCGCTCGGACTCGTACGCGAAGTACTCCTCGCGCCACATTCCGGTCACGATCTCGATGGCCTCGCGCCAGTCGTCCCGGGACTTCTCCCGGTCCACCCCGAAGGCCGTCTGCTCCATGGGCGTGGAGCGGCCGGTGCCCCACTCCACCCGCCCGCCGGAGAGCACGTCGACGGTGGCGACCTTCTCGGCTATGCGCTGGGGCGGTGTGAAGGCGAAGGGGGTGAGGGTCACGCCGAAGCCGAGCCGGATCCGCTCGGTGAGCCCGGCGAGGTGCCCGAGGAGCACCTCGGGGGCCGGACAGTGCGAGCGGCCCTCGCGGAAGTGGTGCTCGACCGCCCAGACGGTGCGGAAACCCATCCGGTCGGCGAGCCGGATCTGCTCCACGGCCTCCCGGTAGGCGCGCTGCTCGGCGGCGCGCTGGCCGTACGGATGGGCGCCCGGCCAGGGCCTCGGCACGTCGATCTCGTAGAGCACGTCCAGATCCATGACGGCACGCTGCGACAGATCTGACGAAGTGTCAAGAATGCCGTTCGGGATCGGCTGCGCAGTGATCGATCATCCGCGCGCAACGAAGGACCATCCCGGACAGATCCGCGCAACGATCGTGCGCCAATGTGCAAGGATGGTGCATTACGGGCGGTATCACTCGGCTCGTAGGCTCACTCGCTGTACGTGGAGTGGCGAGGACCGCCTGCTCGGCGGTCCCCCATGCCGGGCAGGCTCCTGTTCTGCCTGCCCCTGCTCCGGACCGCTGCGGTCGACGCCGACACCCCACCCGCAGTGACAAAGGAGTCCCCTCGTGCTCGATCACGGCCAGGCGCCACCGCTCACCTCCGAGCCGACGCCGCGCAAGCCCGTCAACCCGCTCCTGCGCCGCAAGCCGGTGGAGCAGTTGGTCGCCGAGGGCGGCCAGGGCGAGGGCGGCGCGCTCAAGCGCTCGCTCACCATGTGGCAGCTGACCATGATCAGCATCGGCGCGACCCTGGGCACCGGCATCTTCGTCGTCCTCGGCGAGGCCACCCCGATCGCCGGTCCGGCCGTCTTCATCGCGTTCATAGTCGCGGGCCTGACCGCGCTGTTCTCCGCGCTCTCCTACGCCGAACTGGCGGGCTCCATCCCCGTCTCGGGCTCCTCGTACTCGTACGCCTACGCCACCATGGGCGAGCTCATCGCCTGGGTCTGCGGCTGGTGCCTGGTCCTGGAGTACGGCGTCTCGGTCGCGGCGGTCGCCGTCGGCTGGGGCCAGTACCTCAACGAGCTGCTCGACGGCACGTTCGGCATCACCATCCCCGAGGGCTTCTCCGCCCCGCTGGGCGAGGGCGGCTACATCAACCTGCCCGCCCTGGTCGTGGTGCTGCTCTGCATGGTCTTCCTGCTGCGCGGGGCCAAGGAGAGCGCCCGGATCAACTCGATCATGGTCGGCGTCAAGATCGTCACGCTCGCGCTCTTCTGCGTCATCGGCTTCATGGGCATCAAGGCCGGTAACTACACCCCGCTGGCCCCGCTCGGCGTCACCGCCATCAGCACCGCCGCGTCCATGCTGTTCTTCTCGTACATCGGCTTCGACGCCGCCTCCACCGCCGGTGAGGAAGCCAAGAACCCGAAGAAGGACCTGCCGCGCGCGATCATGCTCTCGCTGCTGATCGTCACCGCCCTGTACTGCCTGGTCGCCCTGGTCGCCGTCGGTGCCATGCCCTGGCAGGACTTCGAGGGCAGCGAGGCCGCCCTGGCACAGATCATGGAGAACGTCACCGGACACAAGTTCTGGAGCGTCATCCTCGCCGCCGGTGCGGTCGTCGCCATCGCCAGCGTCGTCTTCGCCGTCCTCTACGGCCAGACCCGCATCCTGTTCGCGATGTCCCGCGACGGGCTGATGCCGAAGGTCTTCGCGAAGGTCGACCCGAAGTCCGGCACCCCGCGGATCAACACGATCATCGTCTGCCTCTTCTGCGGCGCGCTGGGCGCGTTCATCCCGCTCGGAGAGCTGGCCAACGCCACCAGCATCGGCACGCTCTTCGCCTTCGGCCTGGTCAACGTGGCCGTCGTCATCCTGCGCTACACCCGCCCGGACATGAACCGCACCTTCAAGGTCATGCTCTTCCCGGTCACCCCGATCCTGGGCTTCCTCTTCTGCGCGTACCTGATGACGGAGCTGCCCGGAATCACCTGGTTGGTCTTCGGTGGCTGGATGGCCGTCGGGCTCGTGATCTACTTCTTCTACGGCATGCGCCGCTCCAGCCTGGCCACTGTGGCCGCCCCGGCCGTCACGGCCGCGGAGGCCGCTGAATAGAAGCGATTCACCCCCGTGCGACTGAACGATCTCGACGAACGCATCGTGCACGCCCTCGCCGAGGACGCCCGCCGCTCCTACGCGGACATCGGCTCCGAGGTCGGACTCTCCGCCCCCGCCGTCAAACGGCGGGTGGACCGGCTGCGGGCCGAGGGGACCATCACCGGTTTCACGGTCCGCGTGGACCCCGCCGCCATGGGCTGGGAGACCGAGGGCTTCATCGAGATCTACTGTCGTCACAACACCTCGCCGGACGACATCCGGCGAGGAGTGGTGAGATACCCCGAGGTGGTGTCCGCGTCGACCGACTCCGGCGACGCGGACGCCCTCGTGCAGATCTTCGCCTCCGACATGCGCCACTTCGAGAGGGTCCTGGAA
>NZ_JBSGXB010000189.1:0-14794 GCF_053609185.1 Streptomyces sp. NPDC054956
CTCCGCGAGGGAGTGCCCGCCGCCCGGTCCGGGTGGTGTGCGCTGCCACCGTCCCCACGAGGCAGCGCGGGCGAACGGCCGTCCGGTCATCGGGGACGGCGGTCCGCCGGTTCAGGGGGCCCCGACCGCTTCGGCGGCGGGCCGTACGGACATGCCCAGGGCGGGCAGCAGGCACGCGTCGACGAACCGCACGAGGTACTCGGCGTCGGCGTCGCGCCCCTCCAGGACCGGCCGGATGCGCAGTACGCCCATCAGCTGGGCCGGCAGGAACTCCACGGCCGGGTGCCCGGCGGGGAGTTCTCCCCGCGCCACGGCCCGCTCCACGATCGCGTGGAACGCCGTCAGCTCGGGCTCCACGAGCGCCTCGCGCAGGGCCGCCTTCAGCTCCTCGTCGCTCAGTACCGCGATCCCGAGCGCCTGCATGAGCCGGGTGTCGCGGCCCGAGGTGCAGGCCGCGGTCCGCGCCGCCTCGCGCAGGTCGTCCACCAGGTTGCCGGTGTCCACCGCCGCGAGCGTTCCCCGCCGGTCCGCGCGCAGGGCGGCGGCGACGAGCTGCGGCTTGGTCTTCCACTGCCGGTAGAGCGTGGACTTCCCGCAGCTGGCCCGGGCGGCGATGGCCTCCATGGTCAGCGCCTCGTAGCCGTCCTCGCGCAGCTGCTCCAGGACGGCGTCGTAGAGCTGCTGCTCCCGCTCCGGTGTGATCTTGGAGCGGCGCGCGGGGGCCGGGGTGGCGGCCGGCGTCGGCGACGTCATGGGGCGGCTCTCCTCGGTGGCGCTTCGGGGCTCGGGGGTTCGGGCCCAGGTGCCGGAACCGACGGTATCCGGCCGTGTCCTGTGCTGTCTGGCGGGATTCCGATCCGGTGAAAGTCTACTGGAACGCGAGCGTATCGGTACACGCTCGTATCGGTACACCGGCGTATCGATACGCAAATGTATCGATACACTGGCGTGTCGATGAGTGCCCGTGTACAGGAAGCGAGACCGGGGGATGACCTCCCACACCACACCCGCCGAGGCCGGCGCGGGGCCGCGTACGCCGGGATCGCCGCGCGCCCGGGAGCAGCGCCTCCGCCTCGTGCGCGAGCTGCTGCTCGTCGCCGGTCTCTTCGCCGTGTACAAGGCCGGCCGGCTGCTCTCCACCGGCCGCACCGACGAGGCCTTCCGCAACGCCGGACACGTCTGGGACACCGAGCGCGCCCTGCGCCTGCCCGGCGAGGGCCTGGTCCAGCGGCTGCTCCTGGACGGCCCCGGCGACACCCTCGTACACGCCGCGAACACGTACTACGCGGCCGTGCACTTCCCCGCCACGGTCCTCTTCCTCGGCTGGCTCTACGTACGCCGCCCCGCGCACTACCTCTGGACCCGCCGCGTCCTCGCCGTCCTCACCGGCGCGGCCCTCGTCCTGCACCTGAGCTTCCCCCTCGCGCCCCCGCGGATGCTGGCCGCCGCCCACCTGATCGACACCGGCCAGGTCTACGGCCCCACCGTCTACGGAGCCGCGCCCGCCGCCGACACCATGGCCAACCAGTTCGCGGCGATGCCCTCCCTGCACTTCGGCTGGGCGCTGATGCTGGCCCTCGGCATGATCGCCGCCACCTCATCCCGGTGGCGCGCCCTGTGGCTGCTGCACCCGCTGCTGACCCTGCTGGTGATCGTCGGCACCGCGAACCACTACTGGCTCGACGCGATCGTCGCGACCCTGCTGCTGGGGGCCACCCTGCTCCTGGTCCCGCGCCCGGCCCCGCGCTCGCTCGTCGCCGCACGTCACGTACCGGGCCGGCGGGCGGGTGCTCCCGCGGCGTCCGCCCCGGCCCCCGTGGGCAGTGCCGGGACCGTGGGGGCGACGCGGTGAACGCCACCCTCGTAGCCGTCCTGCTCTGCCTCGCCTCGGCCGTCACCTACGCGGCCGCCGCCGTCGCCCAGGAACGCCTCGCCCGCCGCGCGGTCGCCCGCAGCGCCACGGCTCTGCTCGGCAACGGCGCCTGGTGGTGGTCGGCCGGGCTGAACGCCGCCGCCGCGCTTCTGCACGCCGCCGCCCTGCGGTACGGGCCGCTCACCCTGGTCCAGCCCCTCGGGGCGCTCACCCTGGTCGCAGCCGTCCCCCTGGGCGCGCACGGCGCCGGGCGGCGGGTCGCGGCCACCGAGTGGCGCGGCACCCTGGCCACCGTCGTCGGCCTCGCGCTGCTCCTGCTGCCCGCTTCGGGTCCGGCCCCCGACGACACCCTCACCCTGGCCGAGGCCCTCGCCGTCTCCGGGGCGACGGCCGCGGTGATCCTGCTGCTGACCGTACGGAGGGACACGAGCTCGGGGCTGCGCCACGCGACGGCCTCGGGGCTGGCCTCCGCGGCCGCCTCCGCCCTGACCCAGACCGTCGCCGTGGCGGGCGGCCGCGGCGGGGCGCTGCTCAGCGTCCGGGTCGTCTCCGTGGGGCTGCTCGTCGTGGTCTTCGCGGTCGGCGGGATGCTCCTGTCCCAACGGGCCTACCGGGGCGGTCTCGGAGCCCCGCTCGCGGTGGTCAACCTCGCCAACCCGCTGGCGGCGGCCGCGATCGGCATGGTGCTGCTCGGCGAACGCCTCCACGGCGGAGCGGTCGGGGTCCTGCTGGCGGCGGCGGGCGCGGTCGCGGCGGCGCGGGGCGTGCTGCTGCTCACGCGGACTCCGGCGCAGCCGGCGCCCGTCGCGCCGACGGAGACGGTGACGGGCGCCGCTCCGAAGGCGGTTGCCGCCGCTCCGACCGCGATGCTCCCCACGCCGACCGCGGTTGCCGTCGCGCCCAGCGCGGTCTCCACGGCGCACACGGTGGGCGGCGCCGCGGCCGTCGTCGCCGACGGCGTTCCCTCTCAGGCCGCGCCGATGGCCCGTATGTCAGCATGACCCCCATGACTGCTGACCACGGATCACCTTTCTCGCTCTGGTCCGAGGACTCGATCCTCTCCATCGGCTCCGTGGGGTCGATCCTCTCCATCGGATCGGTGGGCTCGATCCTCTCCGTGGGCTCGATCGGCAGCGTGCTGTCGGTGGCCTCGATCGGATCGGCCCAGTCTGCCGGTTCGCTGGCGTCCTGGCTGAGCGTGGGCTCGGTGCTCTCCGCCCGGTCGACCCTGTCGGCGCTGTCCTGGCGCTCCCGGCGCGGGTTCCTGGCGGTCGGCGCGGTGACCGCGACCGCCGTCCTGCTGGCCCGGACCCGGCGGGCCTGAGAACCGTTTCGCCACTTCGTGCGTCCTCCTCGGTGACAACGAGGAACGCGCACAACGAGCGCGCGCACGGCGCGCGACCAAAGAAGCGGAGTGAACGGGCATGGGCATCATCAGCTGGATCATCCTTGGACTGCTCGCGGGCGGGATCGCCAAGGTCCTGCTGCCCGGCCGTGACCCCGGCGGCCTGATCGTCACCACCCTCATCGGCATCGCCGGCGCCTTCACCGGCGGCTGGCTCTCGGCGAAGTTCCTGGACCGGCCCATCCAGAACGAGTTCTTCGACCTCGCGACCTGGGGCTCCGCCATCGCCGGCTCCCTGGTCCTGCTCATCGCCTACCGGCTCCTCTTCGGCAACTCCCGCCGCTGACGTCCGGTACCCCGGTACCACCTTCGCGGGTGGTCACCGGCGGCGCCTACGATGACCGGCCATGGACAGCAGTGAGGCCGGCAGACGACTGATCGACGGGCGCTTCGAACTGGGGGAGCCCCTGGGCAGCGGCGGGATGGGCACCGTATGGCGGGCCCGCGACATCGCGCTGCACCGGGACGTCGCCCTCAAGGAGGTGCGGCCGCCGGATCCCGCGACCGCCGCCGCCCAGCCCGGTCTCACCGTCCAGTTGCGCGAACGGGCCGTCCGCGAGGCCCGCGCCCTCGCCCGGCTCGCCCACCCGAACGTGGTCACCATCCACCACATCGTGGAACCCGCGGACGGGGCCGAAGGCCATCCGTGGATCGTGATGGAACTGGTCCGGGGCGGCTCCCTGCACGACCGGCTGGCCGACGGGCCGATGCCGGTGGCCGACGTGCTGCGGCTCGGCCTCGACGTGCTCTCCGCGCTGCGGGCCGCGCACGCGGAGGGGGTCCTGCACCGGGACGTGAAACCGGCCAACGTGCTGCTGCGGCCCGACGGTTCCGCGGTGCTCACGGACTTCGGGATCGCGGCCCTGCACGGGTCGACCGCGCTGACCTCGACCGGTGTGCTGATCGGCTCGCCGGAGTACATCGCCCCGGAGCGGGCGCGCGGCGAGGAGGGGCTGCCCGCCTCCGACCTGTGGTCGCTCGGCATGCTGCTGTACGTGGCCTCGGAGGGGGTGCACCCGCTGCGCCGGGCCACCACCCTGGCCACCGTGGTCGCGGTGCTCGACGAGCCGATCCCCGCGCCGGTACGGTCCGGCCCGCTGGGGCCCGTACTGGAACGGCTGCTCGTACGGGACGTGGCCGCGCGGCCGGACGCCGAGCAGCTGGAAGCGCTGCTCCGGAGTGCGAGCGGTGCTCTCTCCGGAGCCACGCCGGTACTGCCCCCGGTAGCCCTCGGGCAGTTCGGTCCGGTGACCCCGGGCCCCGGCACGGCCCCGATGCCGACCCCGGCCCCGCATCCGAACCCGGCGGCGCCGCCCGCCCCCGCGCCGTTCGTCCCGGGCGCGGGAAACCCGTACTCGTCGACCGTGCCGGTGTCCGTGGCCGTCCCCGCTCCGTCCGGCCCGCGCCGCCGCCGTCCGGTGCTGCTCGCCGGAATCCTCGCCGTGGTCCTGACCGCCGCGGTGATCGGCCTCGTGAAGTGGCTGCCCGGCGGGGACGGTGACAGCGGGGCGGACAAGGGCGGCGACACGAAGGTGTCGGCCACCCCGTCCCTACCGGTCTCCTCGGGCCCGGGCACCGCGGCCGCGCCGGCACCCACCCCGAAGGCGAGCGCGTCCAAGACGGCGGCCGCCCCCAAGGGCAGCCTGATCGACCCGGCCAACATCCGTACCGCCGTCGAGGCGCTGAAGCAGCAGACGGGCACCACCAGCTTCGTCAACATGCGCGTCTACGACGAGTACGTGATCGCCGACATCCCCACCGCGCCCGGGGCGAAGACGGTCGACTCCTGGCAGTACCGGGGCGGCGTGGCCAAGCGCAGCGGTCCCGCCGGGACGGTCAAGGCGGGCGATCCGCTGATGGACATGGCCGCGCTCGACTGGAACGCCCTCCCCGGGCTGATGGCCCAGGCGACCAAGGAACTCCACGTCGAGAACCCGAGCTCGCGCTACCTGAACGTCTCCCCGTGGCTCGGGGCCCCGGCCATCCGCCCCTACCTGAGCGACGAGTACGGACAGGGCGGTTACGTCCTCGCCGGTACCGACTTCAAGATCAAGAAGGTCTACGGTTCCTGATCACAACGGGGGCGGACGACCCCCGGCGGACAGCACACAGGCGAAACGGAAGCGGAGCACCAGCACCATGCCCACCTGGCGGACCACGCTCACCTCGGCCGGGATATCCGGCCCCCGGCTCCGCGGCGACTACACGCACGCGGCCCGCCGGGTCCTGCGCCGGGAGCCCGCGCCCTACCTGGCCCTGCGCCTGCTCGCCGCGCCCCCGCTCGTGCCCTGGCTGGCGGCCGGACTCGCCTTCATGAACCGGGTGGACGACGTCGCCGAGACCGGAACCCCGGGGCAGCGGACCGCCGGGCTGGAGCGGCTGACCGCCGACGTGCGCCACGCACTGGAGACCGGCGACAGCCCCGATCCGCTGCTGCGCGCCTACGCCCACGCCGTCGACTCCCGCGGCCTGCCCGCCGCATGGGTCTTCCGGTTCCTCGACGGAGCCGCCACCGCGGAGGCGGTCTTCGACGGCTTCGCCACCGAGGAGGAGTTCCAGGGCTACCTCGACGCCTACGCCTGGCCCGGCGTGCTGGCCTTCACCGGGTTGCAGTTCCGGGGCGGACCCGACGCGGAACAGGCCGCGGCCTGGCGGCGGTTCGTGGACGCCGCCCAGCGGGTCGACTTCCTCGCCGACCTCGCCGGAGACCTCGCCGACGGCAGGCTCTGCATCCCGCGCGCCCGTCTCGCCGAGCATTCCGTGACCCGGGCCGACCTCGAACAGGCCCGCGACACCCCGGCCGTACGGGAGCTCCTGGCGGCCGAGTGCGGCCGCGCCCGAACGGCGCTCGCCGCCGCCGAAGGCATACTCGACCTGACCGAACCCGGCCTGCGGGCGGTCGTCGTGACGATGACGGAGCTCATGGGGCACCAGCTCGCGGCGGTGGAGCGGGCCGGCACCGGCGCCCTGCGCAAGGACGTCGGCTACGGCCTCGCGGCCCCGCTGCGTACCCTGGCCCGCGCCCGGGCCACCCGGCCGCGCACCACGAAGTGAACCTGGAGCCATCGATGCCGCAGATCACCGTCGACTACTCGGCGAACTTGTCCGAAGCCTTCGACCGGCGGGGGTTCGCGCTCGCGCTGCACGAGCTGACCGTCAGGGTGGCCGATGCCGCCCTCGAGAACTGCAAGACCCGCTTCCGGTGCCTCGACGAGGTGTACGTGGGCGACGGCGCGCCCGGGAAGGCGCTCGTCCACGTCCAGGTGGGCCTGCTGCCCGGCCGGTCCGAGGCCGTCAAGGCCGAGTTGAGCGAGGCCGCGCTCGCGCTGCTGCCCAAGTACACCGCCACCGGGGCGAACGCACCCGGTGGCGTGGTGCACGCCTCGGTGGACGTGAGCGAACTGGGAGCGGCGTACCGCAAGCGCGTGGGGGGCTGAAGACCGGCCGGCGTCCGCGCGCCTGCGTCCCCGTCAGTAGGCGCCGTTGACGTTGTCGATCGAGCCGTAGCGGGCTGCCGCGTAGTTGCAGGCGGCCGTGATGTTGGCGACCGGGTCGTAGGAGTCCAGGGACGTGCCCGGGACGTGATAGGCGCGGAAGGTCGGGTCGATGACCTGGAGCAGACCCTTGGAGGGGATGCCCGCAGCCGCGTTGGAGTCCCAGTTGTTGATGGCCATCGGATTCCCCGAGGATTCCCGCATCACATTGCGGTGAATTCCTTCGTAGCTGCCGGGAATTCCGTGCTGCGCCATGACGGCGAGCGACTGCCGGATCCATCCGTCGAGGTTGTTCGCGTACCCGGTGGACGCGGCCGCGGGGGCGGCGGCGGGCTTGGCGGCACCCAGGTTCAGGTTCAGTTTCAGGCCGGGGCGGATGGCCGAGGGGTCGGCGCCGACGACGCTCTTGTTGGCCTCGTAGAGCTGCTTCCAGCCCCCGCTGAGGGAGTGCTCGGCCGCGATCTTGCTCAGGGTGTCGCCGCTGACCACGGAATAGGTCGTCGGCACGGCGGTCACTTCGGCCGCTCCGGCCGTGGTCGCGCTGATCAGCGGGAGGGCCAGCGCCGCGCTGCCCGTACCGGCCAGGGCCAGCTTGCGGGTGAGTGCGTGGTGCTGCTTCGGCCGGCGGTGCTTTCCCTTAGCGGGCATGGCGGAATTCCTCACGTGGGGGTACGGGAGAGCCCTGGCGGAGGCCGGATTCGGCAGCTGACCACCGGGAACGAGGTGACCGTAGGACAGCTCGCGGGGCCGGAACAAGACATCAATTCGACCGGGAGATCGACTTCTCTTCGAAGGCCCGGTGGATGACCTTGAATGGAGATCCGGGAATTACCGAAATTCCGTCCGGGAAAAGGGATTCGGCCTTCTCGGGAAAATGATGTTGACCCGGCGCGCGTGACTCACATCACGGGCTGCCGGGCGTTTGGCCAAACCGGGCAAGTCGCCCGTCGCCGGGGCCGATTCGGGCGACCCGCCTGTTGGCGGCGAATCGCCCATACGGGACCATTCAGGTCTCGTGCGTGACCGTGCCGTCCTCGTCCATCGGGGGGTGGATCCTGCACGGACCGCACCCGCCCTCCTCCTCGTCCGACGGCCGCGGGCCCTCCGGCCCGTCGGGCCCGATCCGGACCACCCGGCGCATCCGCGCGACCAGCAGCTCCCGGCCGTCGTCGAGGCGTGCGGCGTCGCCGCCCGAGGCCCGGAATTCCGCCGCCACCCGGGCGTACCCGGCCCGCCGGACCTCCGGCAGGTCGTACAGGGCCGGCCAGAGCAGCGTCAGCATGTGCACCAGCGCCCGGCGCGCCGCGTGCGGGGTCGCCATCGGCACGGTCACCGGCTCCCAGCCCGCCGCCGTGCGCTCCAGCACCCGGTACGCGGCCGGCAGCAGCACGGTCCCCGCGTGGGTGCGCAGCGCCCGCCGCGAGTCCGCCCGTACGTCCGCCGGGTAGCGGGGGCTGCGGTAGTGCAGGCCCATCAGGGCGAGCCGCTCGGAGGCCTCCATGACGCCGGTCGCCGCGGTGTGGTCGATCACGAAGTCCGCGTCGGGCTCCGGACCGCGGGTCCCCGGCTCCCAGTCGCGCACGGCGGGCTCCGGATCGGTGGGACGGGGCGGCTCGGGGCCCTCGTCGTTGCTGAAGACGATCTCGTCGCAGCGCACCACCCGGTAGCGGGTCCCGGCCGCCGTGAGCTCGTCGACCCGCTCCGTCTCCAGCCGCGCCACGGCGGCCAGCAGCTCCCTGCGGACCGCCCGGTCGTCGGTGTCGTCCTTGGCCCGGAACCACAGGGCGGAATTGAGGCTGTCCCGCGCGTCCTGCGGGAGCCCGCACGTGACCGGGGTCAGTACCCGCCACCGGTGCCCGCCGCCCTCGTCCTTGCAGGCGATCCCGAAGAGCGGACCCCGGACGATGTAGCGCGTGTACTTGCGCGCCGCGTCGCAGGCGTCGGCCTCCTGTGCCGCGGCCACCGGGTGCGCCACGGGCTCGACGTTCATGTAGAGGTGCTCGCGCCCGGGAGGTACCTCACTGCTCATGGCGCATTCTGGGCACACCCCGCGGGGGACCGCCGCCGCCATCCGCAACTCGCTCCCGAATCCCGCAGGTTGTGGTAAACGGACTAGAAGCCGTCCGGTGTCCAGCGCAGGGTCATGTCGGGCAGGTTCTCCATGTTCCGGTGGCCGTCGCTGGTGTCGAGGACCCTGAAGCCGTGGAGCTCGTAGAACGCGCGGGCATCGGCGTTCTGCTGGAAGACGTGCAGGGACACCCCGTCGGGGCTGTGCCGTCTGACCTCGTCGAGCAGGAGCGTGCCGATGCCCCGGCGGCGGACGTCCGGTCGCAGATAGAGGTGTTCGAGCACGTCCCCCTCAAGGGCGGCATAGCCGAGGATCTCTCCGTCGCGCACCGCCACCCACGTCCGGCATGACGTGAGCAGGACGTCCTCGACCCATCGGGCGACCTGTTCGTGACTGCGCTTCTGCGGAGGCAGATACGGCATCGTCGCCATCCGAGAGGTCATGTGGACACGTGCGATCGACGCCGCGTCCGCCACGCGCGCGAAACGGAGCTCGGTCCTGCCGGCATCATTCACAGCGGGAGCCTACTGCCCCGGCCGGAGCGCGAGCCGGCCGATATCGCGGTCAGCCGTTTTGGCCGCAGCGCTGAACGTCGGCGAGTTCCCGTCGCGCCGACGCGATCGACTGCGCGCTCGCCGGGAGCAGGGGGAGGCGTACGTCGGGGGTCGGGATCCGGCCCTGCGCGTGCAACACCCCCTTGACCACCGTCGGGTTGGGCTCGGCGAAGGCCGCCGTGGACAGCCGGGCCAGCGCGTGGCCCAGCGTCCGGGCCCGCTCGGTGTCTCCCGCCCGCCAGGCCGCTTCGAGCTCGACGAACCGGTCCGTCGCGAGGTGCGCGGAGGCGAGGATCGCGCCCGCCGCGCCGAGGGCGAGCATCGGCGACGCGTACGCGTCGTCCCCCGCCAACACCGCGAATCCGTCCGGCAGATCGCCGAGCAGCGTCACCGCGTCCTGGTCGAGTGAGCCGACGGCGTACTTCACCCCGGCCACCCCGGGCAGCTCCCCGATCGTCCGCAGCGCGGCCGCGTCCAGCGACCGCCCGGTCCGGTAGGGGATGTGATAGACGATCAGCGGTACGGGGCTCACCTCGGCCAGCCGCGTGAAGTGCGCGATCACCCCGGCGACCGAGGGCCGGACGAAGGACGGCACGGTCACGAGCGCCGCCCGTGCCTCGGGCCAGTGCTTCAGCCGGGCCAGGGACTCCTCGGCGGCGCGGGTCCCGCTCGCCCCGGCGCCGATGCTCAGGTGGGCCCCGCGCTCTCGGCAGACCCGGGCGCAGACGTCGGTGACGAGGTCGCGCTCCGCCTCGTCGAGGGTGGCCGCCTCGCCCGTGGTGCCGAGGGCCACGATGCCGGCGGCGCCCGCGTCGAGCACCTCGTGCGCGAGCGCCTCCAGCGCCCCGGCGGCCACGTCTCCGGCGGCGGTGAAGGGGGTGATCAGGGGGACGTGGATCCCGTGCGGTCCCGGGAGGTTCTGTGTCATGCGTCGAGCCTGACGTGGTCCGAGCGTCGAATCCAGTTCGCATTTCTTACGTGAACCGTAAGCTGATCCGATGCTCGATGTACGACGCCTGCGCCTGCTGCGCGAACTCGCCCGCCGGGGGACCATCGCCGCCGTGGCCGAGGCGCTCTCCTTCAGCCCTTCGGCCGTGTCCCAGCAGCTCGGCGTCCTCGAACGCGAGGCCGGCCTGCCCCTGCTGGAGCGCACCGGCCGCCGGGTCCGGCTCACCCCCGCCGGGCAGAACCTCGTCCGGTACGCCGAGGAGGTGCTGGCGCTGCTGGAGCAGGCCGACGCCGATCTCGCCGAAGCGCGCAGCGGCCTGGCCGGAGCGCTGCGGATCGGATCCTTCCCCACCGCCACCCGGGCCATTGTCCCGGCGGCCCTGGCCGCTCTGGCCCGCCGCCATCCGGGGCTCGAACCGATGGTGTCGGAGACCGACCCGGCGGCCGTCGCGCACGCCCTGCGGGCCGGGGACCTGGACGTGGCCCTGATCCACGAGTACGACTTCGTTCCCGCTCCGGACGAACCGGGGCTCGCCACGGAGCCGCTCTACCGGGAGGCGATGTACCTGGCGGCTCCGGCCGTGCCCGAGGCGGCCTCCGGCCCGGGCGCACCGCTCGGTACCCACGCCGGCGCGCCCTGGATCACGGCCACGCCCGGCACGCTCTGCCACGCCATGACCGTCCGGGCCTGTCAGGCCGCCGGGTTCGAGCCGAGGATCCGGCACCAGGTGGACGAGTTCGCCACCGTCCTCGCGCTGGTCGCGGCCGGCCAGGGGGTGGCCGTGGTGCCGTACCTCGGGATCACCGGGCACGCGGATCCGGCCGTCACGCTCACCCGCCTGCCCATGGAACGCCGCACCATGGTGGCCTTCCGCAGCGGGGCCGGCGGTCACCCCGCCGTGGCCGCCTTCACCGCGGCCCTGCGCGCGGCGGTACCACCGGAACTGGCTGGTTAGCGCCGTGCCGGGCCGGGCCAGCGCGCCGGGGAAGTGCGGCAACTCCCGCACGCCGGAAAGCGCGTGTACGTTGGCCGGACCGGCGGATCCTTCGCGGGAGCGGCCGGTGACAGGACCTGGCAGCCGACCAGACCGTGATCGAGATCGGGGTAGCAAGTGACGCATCGCGTACGAGGGGTCATCGCCCGGAGCAAGGGCGCGCCGGTGGAGACCACGACGATCCTCGTTCCCGACCCGGGGCCCGGCGAGGCGCTCGTACGGGTCCAGGCCTGCGGCGTCTGCCACACCGACCTGCACTACCGCGAGGGCGGCATCAACGACGAGTTCCCGTTCCTGCTCGGCCACGAGGCCGCCGGGGTCGTCGAATCGGTCGGCCCCGACGTCACCTCCGTGGCCCCCGGCGACTTCGTGGTCCTCAACTGGCGTGCGGTGTGCGGAAGCTGTCGGGCCTGCAAGCGCGGCCGCCCCTGGTACTGCTTCAACACGCACAACGCCACCCAGCCCATGACCCTGGAGGACGGCACCCCGCTCTCCCCGGCCCTCGGGATCGGGGCCTTCGCCGAGAAGACCCTGGTCGCCGCCGGCCAGTGCACCAAGGTGGACCCGGCCGCCTCGCCGGCCGCCGCCGGACTGCTCGGCTGCGGTGTGATGGCCGGCCTCGGCGCGGCCCTGAACACCGGCAACGTCGGGCGCGGCGACTCCGTCGCCGTCATCGGCTGCGGGGGAGTGGGCAACGCCGCCGTGGCCGGCGCCCGGCTGGCCGGCGCCTCGCGGATCATCGCCGTGGACCTGGACGACCGGAAGCTGGAATGGGCGCGCGGGCTCGGCGCCACCCACACCGTCAACGGCGCCGCCGTGGACGTGGTCGAGGCCATCCAGGAGCTGACCGGCGGCAACGGCGCGGACGTGGTCATCGAGGCCGTCGGCCGCCCCGAGACGTACCGGCAGGCGTTCTACGCGCGCGACCTGGCCGGCACGGTGGTCCTGGTCGGCGTCCCGACGCCGGAGATGCGCCTCGAACTCCCGCTGATCGACGTCTTCGGGCGCGGCGGGGCCCTGAAGTCCTCCTGGTACGGGGACTGCCTGCCCGAACGGGACTTCCCGCTGCTCGTCGACCTCTACCTGCAGGGGCGGCTCGACCTCGACGCGTTCGTCTCCGAGCGGATCGCGCTGGACGGGGTCGAGGCGGCCTTCGCGCGCATGGAGCGGGGTGAGGTGCTCCGCTCGGTCGTCGAGTTCTGACCTGCGGCCGGGTGGCCCCGGTAAGGGCCGGAGCCACCCGGCAGTCCGTACTAGACTCGGCGGCACCGCCAATCCGCACCCCGGCCGCGACCAGGCCCGGGCAGAGGTACCCGAGGGGCCGTTCGTGACCGTCAGTGCCAGCTACCGCCAGCCCGGTGTCGTGCTCACCGACCACCACTTCACCGTCCCGCTGGACCACGCCCGCCCCGACGGCGAGCGGATCGAGCTGTACGCGCGGGAGCTGGTCGCCACCGGCAAGGACCCGGAATCCCTGCCCTGGCTGCTCTACCTGGAGGGCGGTCCCGGCTTCGGCGCCCGCCGGTTCACCGGCCGCCAGGCCTGGCTGGAGCGGGCCCTGACGGAGTACCGGGTGCTCCTCCTCGACCAGCGCGGAACGGGCCGTTCCACCCCGGCCAACCGGCAGACCCTGCCTCTGCGCGGCACCCCGGAGCAGCAGGCCGAGTACCTCGCCCACTTCCGCGCCGACTCCATCGTCCGCGACGCCGAGACCATCCGGCCCCTGCTCACCGGCGGTGCGCCCTGGACGGTCCTCGGCCAGAGCTTCGGCGGCTTCTGCGTCACCCACTACCTCGGCGCCGCCCCCGAGGGGCTGAGCGCCGCCCTGATCACCGGCGGCCTGCCGTCCCTCGACGCCACGGCGGCCGAGGTCTACGAAGCCGCGTACCCCCGCGTGGAGCGCAAGAACCTCGCGCACTACGCCCGTTACCCCATGGACGTCGAGCGCGCCCGCCGGATCGCCGCCCACCTCGCCGAGCGGCCGGCCGAACTCCCCGGCGGCTACCGGCTGACGGCCGAGGCCTTCCAGTCCCTCGGCCTCCTCCTCGGCGGCTCGGACGGCAGCCACCAGCTGCACTACCTGCTGGAGGACGCCTTCGTCCCCACCACGGCCGGGCCCGCCCTCTCCGACGCCTTCCTGGAGGGCGTCCAGGGGCAGCTCTCCTTCGCCGGACACCCGCTGTACGCACTGCTCCACGAGTCGATCTACGCGCAGGATCCCGGCGCACCCACCGGCTGGGCGGCCGAGCGGGTCCGCGCGGACCACCCGCGCTTCGACGCCGCCAAGACCCTCGCGGGCGACGAGGCGCTGTACTTCACCGGCGAGACCATCCACCCCTGGCACTTCACCTGCGATCCCGCGCTCGCCCCGCTGCGCGAGACCGCGGAACTGCTGGCCGCCCGTACCGGATGGACCCCGCTGTACGACCGGGCGCGGCTCGCCGCCAACGAGGTGCCGGTGGCCGCCGCCGTCTACCACGACGACATGTACGTGGACACCGCGGACTCCCTCGCCACCGCCCGGGCGATCCGCGGCCTGAAGACCTGGGTGACGGACGAGTTCGAACACGACGGAGTCCGCGCAGGCGGGCCGCGCGTCCTGGACCGGCTGCTGGCCCTCGTACGAGACGAGCTCTGACCCGGTAGCCCTACGCCCCCGGTGCCCGGGGCGCGGCAGGTTCAACGAAGGGCCGGGTCAGGTGCGCGGTGGCCAGCAGGGCGCCGCGGCGCACCGCCAGGGCCAGCAGCTCCTCCCGGGAGGCCCGGGCGGCGGCCCGGTCGCGCTCGTGCGAGTAGGGGACGGCCGGATCGGCCAGCTGCACGGCGTGGACCAGTACGTCACCCGTGACGAGCACGTCCCGCTCGCCGCCGCCCGGGCCGGACCGCTCCACGAGCACCGACTGGTGCCCGGGAGTGTGCCCGGGCGTCGGGAGCAGGGTCAGGCCGGGGGCGAGCCGGTGGACCCCGGACACCTCGTGCAACTGCCCGGTGGCCCGCAGCGGAGCCACCACCCATTCCCAGACGGGGTCCGCCCGGTCCAGGGCCGCCACCTCCGCGTCCTGTACGAGGTACCGCGCGGCCGGGAAGAACGGCTGCCCGGCCGGGTCCAGGGTCCAGCCCGTGTGGTCCTCGTGCAGATGGGTCAGGACCACCGCCTCCACGTCGCCCGGGTCGATCCCGGCCTCCTCGAGCGCGGCGGGCAGCCGGCCCGGGACCGGCGCCCAGCCCGCCGCGGGCCCGTGCGCCGGGCCGACCCCCGCGTCGACGAGCACCCAGCGGCCGTGCGGCCGGGAGACGGCGAAGCACCGGAAGTCCAGCCGCCAGGCGCCGTCCGGACCGGCCGCGCCGGGATCCAGGAGCGCGGCCCGCGCCCAGTCGGCGGCACCGGCCCCGGGGAACGCCGTACGGGCCGGCTCGAAGAAGGTCCCGGAGGCGTCCAGCAGGGCCGTCACCACTC
>NZ_JBSGXB010000190.1:0-14706 GCF_053609185.1 Streptomyces sp. NPDC054956
CCTCCCTCCTCCGCCTTGCGATGCACGGCACCGGACACCGCGGGCTGATCCGGCCCGATCCGAAAGACACGCCCTAGCCGGCCCGCGGCACTCGCGTACTCCGACCAAGCAGCCAGCAGCCAATAGCCACCAGTCAACAGCCAAAGGACGGCTCAGTCATGCCTACTTTCGACACCCCCGAGCCCCTCTCCGCCACACTGGAATTCGACATGGGGCGGATCCGGGTCATCGCGGGCCGGCGCACCGACACCGTGGTCGAGGTGGTGCCGAGCGACCCGGGCAACAAGCAGGACGTACAGGCCGCGGAGGACACCAGGATCAGCTGCGCGGGCGGGGAGCTCGTGGTCAAGGGCCCCAAGAAGCGCTCGCCCTTCGGCAAGCTCGGCTCGGTCGACGTGACCGTCGAACTGCCCGCCGGATCGGATCTCACCGGCAGCACGGGCCTCGGCGACTTCATCGGCGAGGGGCGGTTCGGTAGCTGCCGCTTCACGACGGCCACCGGTGACATCCAGCTGGAAGAGGCCGCGGCCGTACGGCTGAAGACCACGCACGGGGACGTCCTGCTGGACCGTGCGACGGGCGAGGTGGAGATCCACGGGTCGGGACGGGTGCGGGTCGGCCGGGTCGACGGCACGGCCACGATCAAGAACCTCAACGGCGAGACCGCGGTCGGCGAGATCCGCGGGGAGCTGAACGTGAGGTCGTCCAACGGGCCCATCAGCGTCCTGCACGCGGGCTCCTCCGTCACGGCGAAGTCCGCGAGCGGCGCCATTCGGCTCTCCGAGGTGGTGCGCGGCCGGATCACCCTGGAGACCGCGGCCGGGGCGCTGGAGATCGGGATCGCCGAGGGCTCCGCGGCCTGGCTGGACGTACGGTCCACCGCGGGACGCGTGCGCAACGAACTCGGGACGGCGGAAGGTCCCCAGGCGTCCGAGGAGACGGTCGAGGTCCGGGGCCGGACCAGCGCCGGCGACATCTTCATCCGCCGGGCCTGAACCGCCCGTCGGCCCGAGAAGGCCGGGGCCGCGCCCCGGCCCGACAGCACGTACCCGCCCGCAGCGTGAGCGCCATGGAGAGGACGCCCCTGCGCGTGTCCAGCCGTGCACTCTGAGCGCACGGCGTCGGCGGAGGTCCCGACACTGACGCATGTCGTGCGCGGGCCGGGCTGATCGCCGCGTGCGGACCCGGCTGCCCTTCCCGAACAGTCCGTACGGATCGGGCTGCCCTCCGCGAGGCCGCGTACCCGCTGGGCTTCGCCCTGGAGCCGCTGCCGCTCCCGCTCCCGCTCCCGCTGCCGGTCCGGCGCCACCGCGGCCTGCGGTGGCGCCCCCGGCCCCTGGAGGGCTGAAGGCCGCGCCCCGCTGAAGCCGGTCGCGGGCCACTCCGACAGCTCCCTTGAATCTATGGCGCCATATTCCCTCGCGATGGCGCCATGAATGTGCCATGATGGCGGTGCGGGGATGGACCGTCCCCCGCGTACTTTTCAGCACCACTCGTGCACCCGGCCAGGCCCCACCATGCGCCGCCATGGCGCCATCTCGCGCTGCCCGGATGCCGATCTGCGACCACTCAAGCGACCGCACCACCGAATCAACGGGAGTCCCCGCCGTGGCTACGTTCCTTTCCAAACTGGGCCGCCTCGCCTTCAGGCGCCGGGGGGTGACGCTGCTGCTCTGGCTGCTGATATTCGGCGGCATGGGCTTCGCCGCCTCCTCCGCACCGACGCCGCCCGCCGACACGTTCTCGATGCCGGGCACCGAGTCGCAGGAGGCCTTCGACCTGCTGGCGGAGAAGTTCCCCGACGCGAGCACCGACGGGGCCAGCGCCCGCGTGGTCGTCCGCGCCCCTGCGGGCCAGAAGATCACCGACCCCGGCCGGCGGGCCGAAGTCGACCGCCTCGTCGCGGAGTTGGGTGCGTCCTCCCCGCAGGTGGTGGCCGCGGCCGACCCCTTCAAGACCCCCGAGGTCAGCATCAGCAAGGACGGTACGACCGCCTACACGGTGGTCACGTACAAGGTCCCCGCGATGGAAGTCGGCGAAGAGGCGCACGACGCGCTCGATGCGGCCATCGCCAAGGCCGGCGAAGCGGGCCTGACCGTCGAGGCCGGTGGCGACGCCGTGAAGATCGACCAGGCGATGGGCGGGACCGGTGAGCAGATCGGCATCCTGGTCTCCGCGATCGTCCTCGTCCTGACCTTCGGCTCGATGATCGCGGCCGGAATGCCGCTGATCACCGCACTGGTCGGGGTCGGCATCGGCATCTCGGGCATCACCGCGCTGGGCTCCACCCTCGGCCTGTCCGGCACCACCTCGACCCTCGCGATGATGATCGGCCTCGCGGTCGGCATCGACTACGCCCTGTTCATCGTGTCCCGGTTCCGCGCCGAGCGCGCCGAGGGACGCACCCCCGAAGAGGCCGCCGGGCGGGCCGCCGGCACCGCGGGCTCGGCGGTCGTCTTCGCCGGGCTGACGGTCATCGTGGCCCTCGCCGGACTGGCCGTCGTCAACGTTCCGATGCTCACCAAGATGGGCCTCGCGGCCGCCGGCACCGTCGCGGTCTCCGTGCTCGTGGCCCTCACCCTGGTCCCCGCCCTGCTCGGCTTCGCGCCGGTCAAGGTGATGGCCCGCAAGGAACGCCTGCGGTACGCCGTCAAGCCGCTGTCGGAGCGGGGACAGCGAAAGGCGGCCGAGCGGGCGGCCGGGCTCGGCAAGAAGGGCAAGCCCAACCTCGGCTCCCGCTGGGCGAGTTTCGTCCTGCGCCACCCCGCGGCCGTCCTGCTCGTCGGCGTGGTCGGCCTCGGTACGGTCGCCCTGCCGGCCACCAGCCTCGAGCTGGGGCTGCCGGGCGAGGGATCGATGTCGACGGAGACCACGCAGCGCAAGGCCTACGACATGCTGTCGGAGTCCTTCGGTCCCGGATTCAACGGGCCCCTGGTGATCACCGTGCAGGCCGCGGACGCCACGAAGACGGCCGACGCCGTGGGCAAGGTCCTCGGCGGGAACCCCGGCGTGGCCTCGGTCTCCCCGGCCACCGGCAACACGGCGGACGACACCGCGATCATCAGTGTCATTCCGCGGACCGGCCCGACCGAGAAGCGCACCGAGGAACTCGTACGCGACCTGCGCGCCACGGCGGGCGAGTTGGAGGGCGGCACGGCGTCCACGATCCTCGTCGCCGGCCAGACGGCGATGTTCATCGACTTCTCGCAGACCCTGAACGACGCCCTCCTGCCCTACCTGGGCCTGGTCGTCGGCCTGGCCTTTCTGCTCCTGATGGTGGTCTTCCGCTCCGTTCTGGTCCCGCTCAAGGCCGCCCTCGGGTTCCTGCTCTCGGTGGCCGCTGCCCTCGGCGCCGTCGTGGCGGTCTTCCAGTGGGGCTGGCTCGCGGACGTCCTCGGCGTCGAGCAGACCGGCCCGATCATGAGCACGATGCCGATCTTCATGATCGGCGTGGTCTTCGGCCTCGCGATGGACTACGAGGTCTTCCTGGTCAGCCGGATGCGGGAGTCGTACGTGCACGGGGCGCGGCCGGCCGAGGCGGTCGTCGACGGCTTCCGCCACGGCGGCCGGGTCGTCGCCGCGGCCGCGGTCATCATGATGAGCGTCTTCTCGGGCTTCATCGTGGAGGACAACGACTTCATCAAGATGATCGGCTTCGCCCTCGCGATCGCCGTCTTCTTCGACGCCTTCGTCGTCCGCATGGCGATCGTGCCCGCACTGTTCGCCCTGCTCGGCAAGACCGCCTGGTGGCTGCCGAATTGGCTGGACCGGATCCTGCCCCGGGTGGACATCGAGGGCGAGAAGCTCGACCGGTCCGCACCGCGCTCCCCGCGGGAGCGCAGCCTCGTCGGCTGAGCGCGTTCCCTACGATGGCACCACAATGGCGCCCCCCGCTGGCCTCCGGCCGGTGTGGGGGCGCCATGGCGTTCCGTGCATCTGTGCAGGTCAGGCGGGGGAGTGTGGCGCGGAGCGAAAGGATGGCGCCATGACATCTCGCCATGGCGCCATTGATGTGCCATCATGGTGATGCGAGCACGGCACGCAACGCGTGCACGGCGCCACATCCGCATCGCTCTGCGCCGATCCGCGCCACTTCGAGTCGCCTCCGCCGATCCATCGGCCACCCCGTCCGTCCCGGACTCCCGAAGAGAAGGGCCCGCCCGCCATGAATCCCGCGACCACAGCGACGACCACAGCGGCCACTGCCACGCGCCCAGCCGCGATCTCCGCGATCGGCCTGCGCAAGTCGTACGGCGACAAGGTGGTGCTCGACGGCATCGATCTGCGGATCCCCGAGGGCACGATCTTCGCCCTGCTCGGCCCGAACGGCGCCGGCAAGACCACCACCGTGGAGATCCTCTCCACGCTGATCGCCGCCGACGGGGGCGAGGTGCGGATCGCGGGCCACGACGTGGTCACCGAAGCCGACGCGGTACGCCGCCGGATCGGCGTCACCGGACAGTTCGCCGCCGTCGACGGACTGCTCACCGCCGAGGAGAACCTGCTCCTCATGGCCGACCTGCACCACCTGGGCAAGCGCGAGGGCCGCCGCCGGGCCGCAGACCTCCTGGAGCGGTTCGAGCTCACTGAGGTGGGCCGCAAGAACGTCTCCGCCTTCTCCGGCGGCATGCGCCGCAAGCTCGACCTCGCGATGACACTGGTGGGCTCGCCGCGGATCATCTTCCTCGACGAGCCGACCACCGGCCTCGACCCGCGCAGCCGCCGGGTCATGTGGGAGCTCATCCGGGACCTGGTCAGGCAGGGCGTGACCATCCTTCTCACCACGCAGTACCTGGAGGAGGCCGACCAACTCGCCGACCGCATCGCGGTACTGGACCAGGGCAAGCTGGTCGCCGAGGGCACCGCCGCCGAGCTGAAGCGCAGGATCCCCGGCGGCCACGTCCGCCTCCAGTTCGCCGACGAGACCCAACTCCTGGCGGCGGACGAGCTCTTCACCGTCGCCACCCGCGACGACGAGTCGCTCGCCCTGCAGATCCCCAGCGACGGGTCCCTCGTCAATCTCCGCGCCGTCCTCGACGTCCTCGACGGCAGCGGCGTACAGGCCGAGTCGCTGACCGTGCACACGCCCGACCTCGACGACGTCTTCCTCGCCCTCACCGGTCGGCAGAACACCCCCACCGCCACCGCCATCTCCACGCAGAAGGAGTCGACCCGATGAGTACCGGAACCGCCACCATCTCCCCGGTCGAGCCCGCCGGGCCGGCCCGCTCGTACGCGCTGCGCGACTCCATGACGATGCTGCGCCGCAACCTCAAGCACATGCTGCGCTACCCGTCGATGACGGTCATGATCGTGATGATGCCGATCGTGATGCTGCTGCTGTTCGTGTACGTCTTCGGCGGCGCGCTCGGCACCGGCATCGGAGGCACCGGCCGCGGCGACTACACCAACTACGTGGTGCCCGGCATCATCCTGATGGCCGTGACCTCCGGTGCCATCACGACCGCCATCACCGTCTGCACCGACATGACCGAAGGCATCGTCAAGCGCTTCCGTACGATGTCGATCTCTCGCGGGTCCATCCTCACCGGCCACGTCTTCGGCAGCGTCATCCAGGCCGCCGTGATCCTCGTCCTGATCACCGGTGCCTCCCTCGCGGTGGGCTTCCGCCCCAACGCCTCGCCGGTGGAGTGGATCGCCGCGATCGGCCTGCTCCTCTTCCTGGCCTTCGGCCTGAGCTGGGTGACCGCCGCGATGGGCCTGGGCGCCAAGACCGTCGAAGCCGCGTCCAACGCCCCGATGCCGCTGACCTTCCTGCCCTTCCTCGGCAGCGCGGTCGTCACCCCGGAGTCCATGCCCACCGCCCTGCGCTGGTTCGCCGAGTACCAGCCCTTCACACCGATCAACGAGACCCTGCGCGGGCTGCTGCTCGGCACTCCGATCGGCAACGACGGCTGGATCGCGCTCGCCTGGTGCGCGGGGCTCGCCCTGGTCGGCTACCTGTGGTCCCGCTCCGTCTTCAACCGCCAGGTCAAGGGCTGACCGTCACGCGCCGAGCCGAGCACGCCGGGCCGGCGGGGGAGAAGGGGCGGCACCCGGATTCCACCGGGCGCCGTCCCTTCGCCGAATCACGTCCGCCGGCGTTCCCGTACGTTCACGGGCCCGTCCTGCGGCCCCAGGCGGTGAGCATGCCCGGTGACAGTCCGGTGCACCGGCTGGAACCCAGGGAGCGTACGGCCTCGTCGAACTGCGCGTCGTCGAGGAGACCCGTTCCCACCATCGCCTCCCGGGCCCGCTCCCAGGTTTCGGCCCAGAACCTGCTGATCGCGCTGCCCGGTTCCAGCGGCGGTACGTGGATCTCGGCCGCCACGGATTCCAGTCCCGCCGCGCGCAGCAGCTCCGGGTGGTGGGGAACCCGGGAGACGTCGGTCCCGATGGTGTCGCGCAGCCCCCGCCACATGGCCCGCATGGCGCGGGTGTACGGGGTGACGGGCGCGGAGTCCGTCGTCAGGTCGACCGCGTCGCTGATGACCAGTACTCCGCCGGGGGCGAGCAGCCCGGCCAGCCTCTCGACCATGTGCTGCGGGGACGGCAGGTGCATGAGGACGAACCGGGCGTGCACCAGGTGGAAGAGCCCCGGGGCAAAGCCGTCGGAGGTGATGTCCGCCTGCCGTACCGTCAGTCCCGGAACGGGGTGCGCCGAGAGGAAACGTACGTCGCGGTCCACGGCGAGCACCGCCGCGACACCCGCCTCCTCCAGCAGCCTTCGTGCCACCGTGCCGGTGCCGGCGCCCACTTCCAGGCAGTTCCACCCGGGTCCCGCCCCGAGCAGCCGCAGCCGGGTCATGGTCGTCTCGTCGTAGGTGAGGGCGCCGAGGTCGATCCGCTCGCCCTCGCCCCCCGCGTCGGGACGGAAGACCCGCTCGCCGTAGCGCCCCTCGCTCGGGGCGCTCGCACCGCTCGACGGCAGACCCGTGTCGGTCATGCGCCCATTGTCCCCCGGAGGCGCGGGGCCCGCCCGCGCAGCGGTCTCCGCCGCACGGGGTGACGCATCAGGACACCACCGGCGGGGCGTCGACCTCGGTGAGCTTGACCGTGCACAGTCCACCGCGCTCGCTCTTCACATCGGTCACCTTCAGCTGCGTACCCGGCGTGAGGATGTACTCCTCCTCCCCGGTGAAGGCGGAGAAGCTCCTGATCCCGACCGCGCGGGCGGGCGTCACCTCGAACAGCGTCCGCTTGCCGCGACTGCCGAGGAAGGACCGGGCCACGCTCAGCTCGGAGGTGCACGAGGAGATGCCCCACCAGGTCACCGCCCGGCCCACCGGATACTGCGCCCGCAGGTCCAGCGCGACACCGCGCCACAGTGGCTGCGTGCGGGCGGGCAGCCCCGACACCGCCGAGAACAGCAGCCGCAGGTACGGAAGGTAGGGCTTCACCCTGGTGCGGTCCGGGGAGCGCAGGACGGCGTTGATCTCGCGGTAGAAGGCGGACTCGCAGGTGTAGAGGTAGAGCGCGGCGATCGCGTCGGCGGAGAGCCCGGCGGAGGTCTCGTCCGCCCTCCGCTTGCCGAAGTCGCGTGACCGAGCGATGTGTCCGGCGATTCCGGACAGCGTCTCGGCGACCGGTGCGACGGCCTCCTGGAAGTCCATGACCGGGGTGTCGAACACACCGGTGATCGCGGGGAGGACCAGGCCCTCGTCCTTGACGCTGGTGAGCCGCTCCAGGTACAGCTGGTGCAGGTTCATGGTCGACTCGATGAAGGCGCCCATGCGCGCCGCGACACCCCCGTCCGCGCCGCCCGCGGCGGCCGCCCCCTCGTTCCACCCCTTGCTCGGCAGCCAGTCGATCCCCTCGGCGCCCAGCGAGGCGAGGGCCTCGTTCACCATGGCGAAGTGGTCGCCCTCGCAGAAGATGTCGCCCTGCGCCGCCGGGTTCGCGTGGTCGATGTGCCGGACCTCGACGTCCGGGTACTTCTTCTGGAGCCGCAGGACGACCCTCTTCAGGCTGCGGGCGTGCGCCCCCCACCAGGCGAACACGACCCCGCGGTCCTCCTCGTCGGCCTCCTGCTTGGCCTTGAGGATCTCCTCGACGATCCGTTCGGCGACGGGCCGCCAGAACGCCGTGTGCTGCTCGGCCCCCATCGCTCCGTCGCCGCTGGCGGTGAGCGAGGCGTTCAGCAGCAGCACGCCCTGCGTGAGCATCGCCTGGAACCACTCGGGCGGCTGGACGGTGTCCCGCTCCTTCAGCAGGGCGCGGACGTCGGCGATGGGCGTCTTCTTGGCTATGCCGTACTTCCACATCGCCGCCGCCTTGATGATGCAGCGGATGCTGACGACCCTGCCGAACTGGCTGTCCTTCCAGTCGCTGAAGGTGTTGTCGAACATGGCTATGCCGGTCGCGCTCTCCGGCCGGGGGTAGGGGTTCTGGCCGAAGGCGACGACCTTCCACTTGTGCGGCGGGTTGGGCTTGAGCGCCTGGAAGGTCAGCTCGCGCACCGGGACGACCTCGGGGCTGCGGCCCTTACCGATGAACCGGGCGGCGTCCGGCTGCGCCTCGATCACGGGCTTCAGCAGCGGAATCCAGGGCTCGCCACCGCCGTTGAAGAGCTCGGTGAGAGCCAGGGGGTCGTTCGTCTCGGCCTCGACCTCGGCCTCGACCTCGGCCTCGACCTCGGCCTCGACCTCGGCCTCGACCTCGGCCTCGACCTCGGCCTCGGCCTCGACCTCGACCTCGACCTCGGCCTCGGCCTTGGTTTCGGCCTGGGCCTGGGCCTCGGGCTCCGCCGGGGCCGGGGCCGGGGCCTGGGCGGACTCGGGCGCGACGGCCTTCGGCGGCACGATGCGTACCCGCTCCTCGAGCGGGGCCTTCTCGATGCCGTCGAGCTGCGTGATGATCGTGGCGCGCAGCTCGTCGTCGTCCTCGAACCAGTGGTCGTGGAAGAGCGTGTAGCCGGTCCACATCAGGTTGGCGCACACCCTGGCCGGGACCCGCCCGGTCTGCGCACCCATCCCGACCAGGGCCACGGAGCGGATGCTGCCCGGCACCTGCCGGTTCTGCCGGTGCACGGCCTGGAACGCGGCGGCGCACGCCAGCGCCACGTTCAGCGTGGCACTCACGTTCTGCGAGGACCGCACCATGGTCGGCGTCGATATCAGGTACCGGGGGACGTTCGCCCCCGACGGGACGCAGACCGCGCTGCCCACGGGGAGGGATCCGGCGAACCGATCGCGGATCGCCCGCCGCACACGGAGCTGGATGCCGGCTCCGAGGTGCCGCTTGATCACGGCGTCGACCCCGCCGTCCATCCGGCCCTGGGAGTTCGTCGGGGTGACCCAGGCATCGACGTCCTCGCCGAGGATCGAGCCCCTGCGGATCTCGATGCCGGGGGTGTCCGCGAACGCCGCCCGCCACGCCTCCACCACGTGCTCGTTGACGTCTGTCAGCACCACCCTGAGCGCGAGCTGAACACTGCTCTCGGTCATCGTCCACTCCTGTCGGAACCGGCCCTTGCGAACACCTCGAACCTAACCGCCACCACTGACAACGCCGCTCCGGGAAGCGGGCGATGACCTGCCGTCATACCTCCCGGCGATGGAAAACTCGGATGCGCTGCCGCACGGCCGCCCCTAGGCTGCGCCCTCGGGCCGGGCGAGGCGCAGTACCGGCCGTCAGTGGATCGGAGATGCTCGGGGTATGACCAGTCAACTGTTCGCGATTTGCTTCCGTGCGACCCGGCCGTCGGGCCTGGCGCGGTTCTGGTCCGGGGTCCTCGGCTGGGAGTTGGCCGGCGGTGACGGTCCGGACGAGGACGTCGCGATCCTGCCCCCGGACGCCACCGGATTCCGCGTTCGCTTCCTGCCGAGCCAGGAGCCGAAGACCGGCCAGAACCGCGCGCACTTCGACCTGACGAGCGCCTCCCTGGAGGACCAGCAGCAGACGGTGGCCAGGGCGCTGGAACTCGGCGGGAACCACATCGACGTGGGCCAACGCCCGGAGGAGGGGCACGTGGTGCTCGCCGACCCGGACGGCAACGAGTTCTGCGTGATCGAGGCGGGCAACAAGTTCCTCGCCGACACCGGCGTCATCGGAGCACTGGCCTGCGACGGTACGCAGGAGGTCGGCTACTTCTGGAGCGAGGCACTGCGGTGGCCGCTGGTCTGGGACCAGGACCAGGAGACCGCGATCCAGTCGCCCGACGGCGGTACGAAGATCACGTGGGGCGGACCTCCCGTGGCGCCGAAGACGGGTACGAACAGGCTGTACTTCGAGCTGGCGCTCCCCGCCGGCGCCGACCGGGAGGCGGAGATCGACCGGCTGATCTCGCTCGGCGCTACCCACACCGACATCCGCGAGGGCGACGGCGACCAGGTGCTGATGCTCGACCCCGACGGCAACGAGTTCTCCGTACGGAGCCCCCGCTAGCGGGGCGCGGTCGGTCGGTCTCCCCGCTCGACGGACCCTCGGCAGCCAACCCGGAGATGCTCCTCCGCCCCCCTGATCGCGGGGCGGCCCTGCCCCTACGGGACGTTCCAGGCGGAGATGTACGGCTGTCCGTCCTCGGTGGCCAGGATGCTGAGCGTGCCCGGATGCGGATGGCCGAGCAACCGGCTGTCCGACGCGTCGAGACCGAGCCAGCGTACGGTCAGCACCCGAGCCAGATGGCCATGAGCGACGACGGCCACGTCTCCTTCGGCCAGGAGCGGCCGGATCCGGTCCAGCACCGCATCCGTGCGCGCGGCCACCTGCCCGAGCTGCTCGCCGGGGTGCGCGGCGTCGCCGGGAGCGACGCCGTCGCGCCACAGGTCCCAGCCCGGCCTGATCTCCCGGATCTGCTCGGCGGTGAGGCCCTCGTAACCGCCGTAGTCCCACTCCACCAGGTCCGGATCGGGCCTTGCGCCGGCCAGCTCCGCCAGCTCGGCCGTCCGCATGGCCCGGCCCAGCGGACTGCTGAACACGGCAACCAGCCGGCGCTGGGCCAGCCTTGGCGCCAGGGCTCTGGCCGAGGCCTCGCCCGCTTCCGTCAACGGAACGTCGGTACGGCCCGCATGTTGGCCCGACAGGCTCCACGCGGTCTGGCCGTGCCTGATCAGTATCAGCTCACCCATGGCTGCGCAGGTTATCGGATCATGCGATATGGCGGGCGGATTAACCCGGCCCCGGACCGACCAGCAAGGGTCCGGTCACGCCCAGGCTCTTGCGCGCGTGGTCGATGTACTCCCGCCGCGCGGTTCGGTAGTTCTCGTAGGTCCGGTCCCAGAGTTCGTTGCCGTCGCCCCGATCGGGAGTCGCGCGGGCGAGGCCCTCCAGCTCCCAGAGGTACTGGTTCATGCGTTTCACCGCGGCGATCGTGTGCCTGTCTCCGAGGAGCAGCAGTGTTTCGGAGAGGGCGGTGCGGTGGACTTCCGCGTCGCCGAGCCTGTCGAGTATCTCGGGGGTGGGTTCCAGCGGGTGGGGCCCGGCGGTCAGGCCTCGGGCGACCGCGATGCGCCGGTACTGATACGCGAGGTCCTTGACGGTGTGAGCGTATTCGGCGTAGGCGGTCAGGCGTTGCGCGTCCCACCGCACCAACTGTTCGCGCCGCCACTTGGTCCGTTCGTTCAGGCTCGTCACGAGGTAGGAGGTGGCGGCGCCGACGGCGACGCCGGCGAGCGTGAGGATCTGGCTGGTCATGTCCATGGGGCTCCCGATCGAATCGACGCCGAGCACTCGATGCTCTCGCGGTGTCGGCATCCGATCCAGAGTCCGAGTCCGCGTCCGGGTCCGCGTACGGGGAACCGCGCGGGGGCTCAGGGGCCGATGGCGGCGTCGATGAGGGAGTCCACGCCCGCGACGAGCTCCGGTTCGCCCCCGCGGCGGGCCAACTCCGGGCCGAGGGACCGCAGTCGCGGGAACTCCCGGGCGGGCAGGCGGTGGAGTCCGAGCCGGAAGGCCGGCTCCGTCTCGCTCGGGTCGTCCACCACCGCGCGCAGGTCGACGATGATGAAGCCGAGGACCCAGGACAGGAACGACCGGTAGAGCCGCAGGGCGGCCGCGGGCTCCACCCCAGCCTCGAGGAGCAGGTCGAGCAGCCGTTCGTGGCAGCGGAGCACCGCCTGGGGGCGGCGGGCCAGCGGCACCACCAGGGGGCGCGTCGCGCACAGCGGAACGACGTTCGGGTGCGCGACGGCGACCCGGTACATCTCGCGGGCGACCTCGCGCAGGGTGCGGCGGACCGAGGCCGCGCCGGGTTCGGCCGAGGCCGCCGGACGGGCAGGTGGCGGTGCCGGTGCGACCGGAGCGGCCGACGCGTCGCCGGCGGCTTCGGGGACGTCCTCGCCGACGTCCTCGCGGGCGTCCTCGGGGATCGACAGCCGCTCCTCCAACTCGATGAAGAGCATCTCCACCAGCCCGTCGAGGAGTTCGTCCTTGCTGGCCGTGTAGCGGTACAGGGCCATCGTCTCCACGCCGAGCGCCTCGGCCACGCGCCTCATGCTCAGGCCGGCCAGCCCCTCCCCGTCGGCCACCGCCAGCGCCGCGCGCAGGACGCGCTCCCGGTTCAGCCGGGGACGCCGGGGAGGGGCGGACTCCTTTTTCATGATCATTTCCAGTCTTGACGGTGGCCGCTCTCGGTAGGAGCATTTACTACATAAGTGGATGAATTAAGTTTACTTCGTATATCACCCAAGCCGCCCCGAGGTCCGTCGAACCACCGGCCGCCGCCGTTCACCGACTCCCGACCCCCGGCTCCCCGCCCCCGGGCGTGCTCGGACCGAAGGAGGAGGCCATGGGAGTCGAGAAACTGGCGCCGTCACTGGTCGCGGTCTACGAGCGCTACGTACGCGAGGAACGCAGGCGGACCCCGCTGCTGCGGTCGGCCCGCATGACGGGCCTCGTCTCCGTGCAGGAGAGGGCCAAGCCGCTGCGCGTGGTCGTCTCCCTGGAGTGCGAGCCCGGCACCGTGTGGAACGGGGGAGGCGCACCCCTCGAGGGCGTCGAGATCAAGGGAGGCATCTACGTCAACGGAGGCGGCCGGCGGGTACGCACGGCGATCGTGGAACTCGATGCGGTCCCCGACCTGGCCGCCCTGCCCGGCGTACGCCGGATCGTGCCGGCCGCCCGGCTGCGCCCGACCGTGGACCGGGCCCTGAAGAAGGTCCACGTGCCCGCCTTCCGCAACCGGACCGGTCTCACCGGCCGCGGCGTGCTCCTGGGCACGGTCGACACCGGCATCGACGCACGTCACCGCAATTTCGACGGTCGCATCGACCGCATCTGGGACCAGACCCTGCGGGGCGGCTCCGGAGTGCCCGAGGGCGACTACGGCATGGAGTTCCGGGGCGCCGACCTGGCCGGGCCGCTGCTGTCCCGGGACGTCGACGGGCACGGCACGCACGTCGCGGGGATCGCGGCGGGCACGGAGGGCGTGGCCCCCGACGCCACGATCGTCGCCGTGAAGACCGACTTCGACGACGCGCACATCATCGACGGGATCCAGTACGTGTTCCGCGTGGCCGGGGACCTGGGCCTGCCGGCCGTGGTCAACCTCAGCCTCGGCGGGCACAGCGACCCGCACGACGGCACCGACCTGATGTCCCTGGCCATCGAGGAGGAATCGGGGCCCGGACGGATCGTGTGCTGCGCGGCGGGCAACGAGGGCGACGACGACATCCACGCCGCCGTCGAGCTCGCGACCGGCGAGGTCAAGTCGGTGCCGTGCCACCCGGGACGCGTCCTGGGCTCTCCCGCCGTGTTCTGGCTGAACGGCTGGTACCCGGGCACGGACCGCCTGGAGGTCGCCGTGGTGTCCCCGGCCGGCGATTCGACCCCCTTCCAGGCCGTACACGCCGTGGGCAACCCCGAGAAGACGTACGAGCTGGCCGGCGGGACCGTGCAGATCGTCACGCCCGGCACGGACCCCGGCAACGGGGACCACAACTTCTTCGTGGGCGTGGAACCGAGTGCGTTCGCCGCCGCCGCACCGCTGAGCGCGTGGCGGCTCGTACTGAAGGCGACCTCCGTCGGCAACGGGGTCTCCCGGGCCGACGTGTGGATGCTCGGGCACCCGGACGCGGAGCCGAAACCGCAGTTCAGCGGTCCGCTCGCCCGTGACGAGATGAAGATCGGCTCGCCGGGCACGGCCACCCATGCCATCACCGTGGCGGCTTCCACCACCCGGACGGAGTGGACCGACATCGACGGGATACAGCGGGAGGCGACCTGGCTGGTGGCGAACGACATCGCGTCGTTCAGCAGCGAGGGCCCGCGACGCGACGGTGCGCACAAGCCGGACATCGCGGCTCCGGGAGCGATGATCGTCTCCGCACTCTCGCGGGATGCCGTGGGCCTGCAGCGGGCGCTCATGATCGACCGTGAGCACCTGGCCCTCCAGGGAACGAGCATGGCCTGCCCGTTCGTGGCGGGCGTGGCCGCGCTCCTGCTGGAGCAGGACGGCTCCGCGAAGCCGAAGCAGGTCCTCGACGCGCTGCAGTCGACCGCGAAGATCCCGGGCGGCGAAGCCGGCGCGTTCGACGCGAAGTGGGGACACGGCCTGATCGATGCGGCCGGCCTCTAACACACGACCGGCCCCTCGGGCGGCCGCCGCGGCGGGGACGACCCTCCGGGGCGGCCGACCTGTGGCGGCGGGCGGCCCCGGGCCAACCCCCCGCCGCCCGCCCCCCCCCCGCCCGCGGGGAGACACACGGGGGTAGGCCCCAAACCTGGCGCCACCCGCCCCCCCGCATTGGGGCCCCCCCCCGGGGGACC